>NZ_JBJMLX010000024.1:0-23057 GCF_045805085.1 Niastella sp. | reverse complement strand
TGAGTTGTTACTGCAACCGGGACAGATGGCATTGGGCACATACAAATAACCCGGCATATACAGAATGCGCACCTGCACGGTATCGTACCCATGGCAACCGGTGCCATAGTCCTGCACATAGAGCTGTACGTTATACAAACCTGTATCACCGTAGATATAAGTGATCTTTTGTCCGGAGCGCGTTTGCCGGGTGCGATCGCCCAGATCCCACTGATAAATTTTATTGGCATTGGTGGGCATGGTATCCCAGAAGGTAAACGTATAATCGGGTTGCACTAAAATTTTTGATGGGGAGAAAGCAATCTGCGGCTGTGGCAGGGGCTGTATGCTCAGGGTGCCGCCGGCCGTTGTATCGCCGCAACCAGCTGCGTTCTCCGCCAGCACCCTGATGGTAAATGGAGTGGCGGTCATTTTTAGATCCGATGCCTGGAACCGGTAAGCAAACGGAAGATCCATACCCTGCAGGCTATTATTGATAAACCATTTCAGGTGTACGGCATCGGTGCCGATATACTTCACTTTTGCATTGAACGCAATGGTGGTATCGTGGTTGCAGGTATTGTTGTTTATGGGCGTAAACTGCACCACGGGCGTATTATGCACATCGAACGTATAGGTGGTACTGTCGGCGCATTCATTGGTGGTGCGTACCAAAAGTTTTACGGAATAAGTACCGGCTTTGTTATAAATATGGGCGGCAGAAGTGCCGGCGGCAGTGAAGATATACGGCGCCTGTGCGCTGTCGTAAAATGTCCATTCAACCTTTAATGCATTGGCTGCGCCGGTGGCCGTTACCTGTAATGTATAGGGTGCGCAGGTTTTGCCAGATTGCACCGAGAGCTGGGGTGGAATTTTATTAGTGACTACCAATACGGCTGAGGCAGTATCAGTACATACAAGGCCGGAGTTGTTTACTTTTTTAGCTACCTGTTGAATGGTATAATTACCTGGCGCTGCATATGCATGGGCATCATTTACAGCCGAAGAAGTTTGGCCATCGCCCCACAGCCATTCAAAGGCAGTAGCATTTACTGCTTTGTTGGTAGTAAATATATTGTTACCTGTACAAATAATGGGATTACTGATATTGAATGCAGCAGAAGGTTTATTGTAGGCAGTCACCTTGCGATAGATGGTGGTATCGGTGCACGCATTCTCCAGCCTGATAGTTATGGTAAATACGCCGCCAAGGGTGAAGGTGTGGCCTACGTTATTCTGGGTATTGGGCGTAACTATGGCAGGCGTATTATCGCCAAAGTTCCAGGTAAGGGTGGAGGCGCCGGTGCTGCTGTTATTAAAGGCAACGGTATGCGGGGCGCAACCTTCCAGTTGAGGACCGTTAATAAACAGCTGCGCATCTATGTTATTGGGCAATACCAGCAGGCTGATGGTTTGGGTATCGCGGCGGCATTGGTTTTCGGCGATCAACCGAACATCGAAGGTGTCAATGGCGCCGGTATGATACACGTGTACAAAAGTATTGTTGTGGGTGGTCGTATCGGTTTGGCCATCGTCGAAATTCCAATAGTAAGCAAAATTGTTACCTGCCGATTTATTGGTGATGGTTACTTTAAATGGTGAACAACCTTTGGTGGCGTCTACGGTAAACCGGGCTTTGGCATCGGCATACACCAGTACGCTGTCGCGGTGGTATGAGGTGTCGCAACCATTAAAGGCTTTCAGGGTAATGTAATAAGTGGTATCGCGAAAATCGGGACTGGTATTGTACGTAATGGCGGCGGGTGAAGCCTGGGTGCTGGTGCTGCCATTGCCAAAGTTCCAGAAGAACCGGATGCCATTCAACAGACTGCTTGTATTGGTAAACGTTACCGTCAACGGGCCGCAACCTGTTGCTTTATCTTTTGTAAAGTTGGCCGTTACGCCGGGCACGGTATGAAAGGTCAGTTCCATGCTGTCGGCTTTGCAACCATGGGCGCTGGCCGTAACCAGTTTTACCGGTACATCCTGGGCCATGCCTGCAATGGGGTAGCTGGGAAAGACGCCATTGGTATTGGCGGCTATCTGCACGCCATTGGCGAACCAGGTATATTGACCATTCCCCTGCGGAAAAGGAATGGTTGTTATCACAGAATCCAGGTTCACCGGGGCGCATTTGGTAGTGCCGGTAGCCGTGAATTGCGCTTTGGCATCGGGGTTCACTACTACCTGTAGATGGGCGGTATCGGAACAACCATTGGCCAGGGCGCCTGACAGAAAATAAATGGTAGTAATTGTTGGCGTAACAATTACTGTATCGGGTGTGGTGTAAGTCAAAGCAGTGGTTGGCCACCAGGTATAGGTGGTAGCGCCGCCTGCTGCCAGTTGGGTGCTGGTGTTAATACAAATGGCAGGGGCCGCCGTGGTGAGGGTAACTACGGGCCGGCGTTTTACCGTGATGTAGATCGAATCTTCCGTGGCGCAATTCGCCCCAATGGAAGCGATCAATTTATAGCCATAGGTGGTATCATCGGCGGTGCCGGTATAATCAGGCAGTAAAGTGGGGTTGGCGCTGGTGGTGCTGCTAAGCCCGGTTGCCGGCGACCATTGATAGTTTACGCCATTTACGCCAGGAACGCCAAGGATCATGGGCGACCTGCTGCAAACAGTTGTGTCGTTACCGGCATTGGCAACTGGTTTGTCGGTTACAATAACCGAGGTGTTCACTATTACACTGGTATTACAACTGCTGTCAATTACTTTTAGCTGAACCGCATGTGTGCCTGTGCTGGTATATTGTATAGTGCCGGGGATCAGCTGATTGGATGTAGCTGGTGTACCATTGGTAAATGACCATTGATACCCCAGCGGGCCCGGTGAATAACAGGTGGTGGCAATGGCCGAGGGAGTAAGGCCATTGGTAATACAGATGGCATTGATGGGATTGACGACAGCCGTAGGCAACCCCTTTACATAAAAAGTATCTTCTTTATAAGATTCCGGACAGGCCAATCCGGCTGCATTGGCGGTAACCGTAAGGCGGATAATATATTTGCCCGGGACATTGAATTGTATTTCAGGCGATGCACTGTTTAGTGTTGACCCATTTGCAAACTGCCACGCGGGTGTTTGATTGGTACCGCAACCCAACGGGTCGCTATAAGTAACCTTCCAGATGTATGTATCGCCCTGGCAACTGTTTGTTGGCGACGTGTTGGTGAAGATGGCATTACCGGGACCGCAGCTGCTGTTGCGGTTCATGGTGAACTGCGCATTGGGCGGATTGCGAACGCAGATCACTTTAATCGTGCTATCGAGTCCGCACTTGTCGTTGAAGATATACAGCTTTACCGTATACAAACCGGTGGTATTAAACGTAATATTCAACGCACCGGAACCTTTTGTCCATAAAAAGCCGTTCGTTGCATTTCCATTCAGCGAACCCAGGTTGCCCGATGTAATGGTGTAACCTGTTGCCGGTGAAATGGTCCATACCTGTTTGCCGGTATTGGTACAGGTGGAACCAGTGCCGCCGGTTGGGGTGATCACCGATCCATAAGCCGAATTACTGATGATGTCTACATTGGAATTGGTACACACGGTTTCGGCAGGGGCCACATAAATGTTGGCGCGTGGTTTACCCGATACATAAATAGGCACTACTGATGGACTGGTTGTACCACAGGGATTTTGAATAGTAAGGTAAGCGCCAAATGCGTTGGGGAAGGTGCTGTTACCACTGCTGCTTACGAAACCGCAGGAACCCTGTTTAAAGAAATGCGCCGCTATGGATGGGGGCGGATGTACAAAGATTTGTGGATCGGAACCATCGTTTATCAGAAACGAATATTGCGTACCCGGCGGGTTGGCTGAAATATTATTGATGGCGAATCGCAGGGAATCAGACGAGCATACATCGGTATTACCCAGGCTAGCCAAACCACCGGCGGGCGTAGAACCCAGGAAGACAATGTATTTTTTTATTCCAATACAACCATCGGCCCCGGTAACGCTTACCGTCATGGTACTGCTTCCCAATGGGAAATTATGTTTTATAATGGTTGCGGCCGGCCAGCTGTTGAAACTGGTATCGGGTGTACCATCGCCCCATGAAATAAGATAGTTGGTATTAATAGGCGTGGTGGTTGACTCGTTAACAAAGCTGAAAGTGTAGGCAGGTACATTGGCGCAACGTTTAAAGGTGGGAACGTCGTTAAACGTTCCATAGGTTATGGCGATGTCGGCATTACCAACAGCTGCGTCGGGAACATTTTTGATGGTAATGTTTTGGGCTGTTGAATCAATACAGCCATACCGGTTGGTTACAATTTGTTTTACGGAATATAAGGTAATGCCGGGCATCCCTATGGCATTCAGGAATTGATAGGCGGGGTTAGTAAGTGCACTGGTACTGCCATCACCAAATTTCCATAACCAGGATAAGCTGGCGCCCACGGCATGATCAGTAAACTGGATATTAGTATTTCCGCAAACGTTATTGGCAGAGAAACTGAACCCCGCAGCTGGTTTGCTGTTGGAAACCTCTACTACCACTTCCATGGAATCGGTCATATTACCGCCGGTGATCACCTGTTTGGTAGTATAGAAACCTGCTTTGGGATACAGGATACCAAAAGGCCCGAGACCAGTTGCATTGGAAGTGGAACCGCTGGTGAAAGTCCAGTCGATATTCATAGAGCCTTGTGCCGAGCTCTGGTATGAAATGGAGCTGCCTTCACATACGCGCACGGTATCTCCATGGTTTACGATCTGGCCATTGGCCCTGATGCCGGCTGTTACCTGGGTGAACGCCGGGGATGCAAAGAGTACCGATAATACCAACAATAACAAAAAGACAGACGGCTTACGTGTCTGACGCATACAAACGGGTTAGGGGTTACAGGATGGGAACGGAGTGCTTGAATGAATTTTCAAAAAGGATATTCTGACCAATATCTTCAGAGACAGTGCACGTATTTGGTAAAGTCTTCTTTTTGTTGTGGAAAAGAGGTGGTTCTAAAGATGGGGGCGAAGGTAATGAATTAGTTGACAAGTTGACCAGTTAACAAGTTGATCAGTTGACCAGTTAACCAGTTGATCAGAAAAGAGAGGGTTAGGATGAATAGGAGGAGGGAACCTTGAACTAACAAACTTAATAACCCAATAACTTAAACTTAAAACCACACAGGCATAACATTAAACCAGAAATTATCAACCGTATTATACCTCCTTCCTTAAAACTTCCAACGGCGGTTTGTTTAAAATGCTCCGGCTGTTGAACAGGCCAATGATAACTGTTAGCAGTGAGATAGCAGCAAACAGTCCGGCAACCGGAAGGCAGTGTGGTGTAAAGGGCGCCTTAAAGCTGTATTTCGCCAATGCCCAGCTGGCTGCCATCGATAATAAGATACCGGTGGCGGCGGCCAAAGAGCCTAAAAAGAAATATTCCAGTGCAGTAATGAACAATATTTGTTTGCGGCTGGCGCCCAGGGTGCGCAACAAAATGCTTTCCTGGATGCGTTGGAATTTGCTGATGAGCACCGAAGCTATCAACACAATTAACCCGGTAATGATGCTGAACCCGGCCATGAACCTAATCACAAAACCGATCTTGTCGAGCACTTCATCCAGTACCGTGAGTATTAAATTGAGATCGATGATGGAAACGTTCGGGTATTTTTTTACCACTGCCTGTTGAAACTTCGCAGATACTTCTGGAGATGGTACCCTGGTGACCAGTACATGAAATTGCGGCGCTTCTTCCAGCACCCCGGTGGGAAACACCACCCTGAAATTGGTTTGCACCCGCTGCCAGTCAACCTGGCGGAAACTGCCCACCACCGTAGGAATAAGCGTTCCCTGTACGTTGAAAATAATATGGTCGCCCAGGTTCACATGTATGCGTTTGGCATACCTGTCCTCCATGGAAATATAGATCACATCGTCGGGTGAAGTAACCGGGCCGTATAATTTCCCGGCGGTTATTTTTTCAGAACTGGTTAAGGTATCCCGATAGGTTACCCGAAATTCCCATTCATAGGCTTCGGTACGAAAACCTGATCCTGAATCGGATTTTACCTGCGCGGCCGTTTGGTGATTGATCTCTTCCACCCGCATGGTAACAATAGGTACCTGCTGCATAACGGGCAGGTTATAATTCCTGGTCAATGCAGCCACACTATCCCGCTGGTTGTTTTGAATATCGAACAATACCATGTTGGGTTGATTGCCACTGCCCGATAAAGTTACCCGGCTTATAAGGATGTCCTGGATAAAATACAGGGTGCCGATAAATGCTGCGCCCAGTCCGATAGTCACGATCAAAATGAGGGTCTGGTTATTGGGGCGATACAAATTGGCAAAACCCTGCCGCCACAGGTAATTCCAGGAGGCGGGGAAAAAACGGCGTACCAGCCAGCGCAGAAAAACGGCTACCCCTGCTAATAACAGGAATGCCACAAGGATACTTAGCGTAAAGATGATGGCCTGTCGCCAGTCATGGATCTGCCACCAGGTAAAGCCGGCTACAAAGAACAGGATGAGCGCATACACCAGCCATTTAAACGGATCACGAAATTTTATATGCTCAACCGACAACCGCAGGGTATACAGCGGTGAAATATTTCGTACGCTTACCAGCGGCAGCAGCGCAAATAGTAGAGAAATTACCACGCCTGAAATGATGCCCTGGGTAATGGCTTTCCAGGAAAGGGTGGTGGTTACCGTCACTGGTAAAAAGTCTTTAAGCACGGCAGGCAATTGTTGTTGTATGGCAATTCCCAGCAACGCACCCAGTACCGAACCTATTAATCCAATGCCTACGATCTGTATTAAATAGATGAGAAAAGCCTGTATTGAATTAACACCCAGGCAACGCAGGATGGCAATGGAAGCAATTTTTTCGCGGATGTAAATATGAATGGCGCTGGCCACGCCGATACAACCCAGCAACAAGGCAATAAAGCTGATGAGGGTTAAGAACTGGTTGAAATCCTCAAAGGCCCGGCCGGTACTTTTCTTTCTTTCTTCAACTGTATCGTAGTCGAGCCCTTCTTTGTCTAAACGGGGTTCTATATCCGAAATGACGCCCGCGATCTCAGCGGGGCGGTTGTATTTATAGTAATATGATGTAGCAATGCGGCTGCCTTTTTGAATAAGGCCTGTCGAGTCGAGGTATTTGAGTGGAATGTATACGGGGGGCGCTACGGTGGTGGAAATACCGGTTCGTCCCGGCGCTTTGGTAATAACGCCGGCAATGGCAAACGTTACATCGCCAATTTGAATGGAATCGCCCACCTGCGCATTGTATTGCAGCATTAAGGTTTTATCGACCAACGCCTGCCGGTTGGTACGAAAAGCCCTGCCTGCACGTGCCGGCGTGGTTTCAATAGTACCGTAGTAAGGATAATCACCTTCGAGGGCCCGTACCTGTACCAGGCGGGTTCCATCATTCTTGGTAAAATAGATCATAGAGGCGAATGTGCGTTCAACAGAACGCTGATCGCCCAGTGAATCGAGCAGGGGCCTGATGCGGGAACTTATTTTCTTATTGCTTTCAATCACCAGATCGGCGCCTACCAGGGTTTTCGCCTGGGAATCGATATCACTGCGCACATTATCGCCCAATGAAAAAATAGCCACCAGCGCCGCAATCCCCAGCACAATGGAGGATACAAACAGGAATAAACGCGACCGGTTACGCCGGCTATCGCGCCAGGCCATTTTCAGCAACCATCCGAAACGGAGTCGTCTTTTGTATTTGAACCTTTCTATGTCCATCCAATTGTCTGTTTAATTCAGTTCGTCAGCTACAAGATGTCCGCCTTTGATTTTGATAATACGCTTTGTCTGGGCAGCCAGTTCGAGGTTATGCGTTACAATTATTAAAGTAGTGCCTGCTTCCTGGTTCAGATCGAACAGGAGTTTTATCACTTTGTCACTGGTTTCCACATCGAGGTTGCCGGTAGGTTCATCGGCAAATAAAATGCGGGGGCTATTGGAAAAAGCCCGGGCCAGGGATACCCGTTGTTGTTCGCCACCCGATAACTGTGCCGGGTAGTGGTGCATGCGGTCATGCAACCCCACTTTGTCGAGCAAACTGATCGACCGGGCCCGCACGTTCTTCTCCCCACGCAATTCCAGAGGCACCATTACATTTTCAAGCGCCGTGAGGGTAGGCAACAATTGAAAGTTCTGGAAAATAAAGCCAACATAACGATTGCGCACCTGTGCCCGCTCGTCTTCACTCAGTTGATCGAGCCGGATATTATTCAACTCCACCGACCCTTTGCTTGATCGGTCGAGTCCGGCGCATAAACCCAGCAGCGTTGTTTTTCCACTGCCCGAAGGGCCCACAATAGATAGGGTGGAACCGGCTTCTACCGAAAAATTCACATCATTGAGCACCGTCAGGGTTTGACCGGCGCCCTGGTACGTTTTACTTACATTCTTTACGTTAAGGATGGTTTCCATGCCAGTAATAAGTTACAGCTTTAAACTTTTTATTACAATTATTAGGTAATAATGTTGCTTAAATTAATGTTATTTTGGGTATAAACCTACAGGCGGAAAAGTGATAATATAAAAGGAGGGATCATGAAAAAGTTTAATAGTACTATTTATATGAGCGGAAAATATTTATTTGTTGGCGTGTTATTGTTGGCTTTACTGGGCAGTTGCGGTAATAATGGGGAAAAAACAAACGATACCAGCAAACAGAAAAGGGAACAATTGCCTGTACAACCCGGAAAAGAAAAGGCCAAAACGATCGTCTTCTTTGGGAACAGTTTAACCGCAGGTTATGGCGTGGACCCATCGGAAGCCTTCCCTGCCCTGGTGCAGGAAAAAATAGATTCACTGAATTTACCTTATAAAGTGGTCAATGCGGGGTTGAGTGGTGAAACAACGGCTGGGGGTAAGAGCAGAATTGACTGGATCTTACGCCAACCGGTTGACGTTTTTGTGCTGGAACTGGGCGGGAATGATGGGTTGCGTGGTATCCCTATTACAGAAACATCAAAAAACCTGCAAGCCATTATAAACAGGGTGCGGGAGAAAAATCCCCAGGTTAAAATAATTCTGGCTGGCATGCAGGTGCCGCCCAATATGGGGCGTACGTATGCTACTGCATTCCGCGTGGTATTTCAGCAACTGGCTGCCAATAATCACATAGAGCTTATTCCATTTCTGCTCGAAAATGTAGGGGGCATCAGTCATTTGAACCAGGCCGATGGCATCCACCCTAATTCGGTGGGGCATAAGATCGTAGCGGAAAATGTGTGGAAGGTATTGCAGGGATTATTGTAAGGTTGCAGTCATGCGTTTTGTCGTGTATCTTGCAAATAAAATACAGTGACAACAACCCTGGCAAAATTACCCGTATCAAAAAATCCCCGTGTAGTAATTGTGGGCGGAGGATTTGCAGGAACTGAACTGGCCAAAAAACTGTCGAAAGCCTCCTTGCAGGTAGTATTGATCGACAAGAACAACTATTATACTTTTCAACCTCTGTTATACCAGGTGGCAACCGCGGGGTTAAATGCGCCTTCTATTGTATATCCTTACCGAAAAATTCTTGAAAGGGGCGATGATACTTTCTTCCGGCTGGCAGAAGTAGAATCAGTAGACCCTGTTAATCGCATTATTGAAACCAGCATTGGCCTGGTGCAATATGACTACCTGGTTATTGCTACCGGCGCCACCACCAATTATTATGGCAATAAACAAATAGAGCAACATGCTATTGCGATGAAGAGTGTTGAAGATGCGCTGATGTTACGCAATACCATCCTCTGCAATTTCGAAAAGGCCTTGCAAATAGGCGATGAAGAACAGTTGAACAGTTTGATGGACTTTGTAATTGTGGGCGGCGGCCCTACAGGGGTTGAAATTGCAGGGGCATTAAGCGAACTGCGTAGACATGTATTTCCGAAAGATTACAAGGAACTGGATTTTATAAAAATGGATATCCACCTGATACAAAGTGGCGATCATATATTAAAGGGGATGTCGCAAGAAGCTTCAACAGAAGCCTTGCAGTTTCTGAAGCAGGCGGGTGTACAGGTATGGCTGAACCGCCGCGTTAAATCATTCGATGGGTATACGGTGCTGTTAGATAATGGTGAAAAGCTGGTCACCCGTACGCTCATTTGGGCGGCTGGTGTAACCGGAGCGCCCATTAAAGGGTTGAATGCAGCATGCATTACCAGCGGCAACCGCCTGAAGGTAGATGAATATAACAGGGTAACAGGCTATGATAACATTTTTGCCCTTGGCGATATTGCCGAAATGGCAACTGCCGAATTACCTGATGGCTACCCCATGCTGGCCCAGCCTGCTATTCAACAGGGCCGTTTACTGGGAGATAATTTACCAAAACTGGTAGCAGGCAAACCCTTAAAACGGTTTGTATATACCGATAAGGGCTCTTTGGCTACTATAGGCCGTAACAAGGCGGTGGCCGATGTAAAGATCTTTAATAAAGAAATTCGCACCCAGGGAACCTTCGCCTGGTTCATCTGGCTGTTTGTGCATTTGTTTTCTATTATAGGTTTTAAGAACCGCCTGTTGGTATTTATTAACTGGATCTGGAATTACCTCAGCTATGATGCCGTGATGCGGGTGATCATTGGCAACAAAAAAGAAAATGAACCGGTTGAAAAGGCAACAGATAAAGTGTTGGTGTAACTCACGAACCCGTCATACACAACACAGCATGCCTGTTTCTTTGGATAAAGGGAATTACTTTATCCGGTTGAAATTGACTGGTTTTCAGAAACCAATATTCGGGCCGCACTACACTGTTATCATTGACCGAAGTATACTCCAGGTGAAAAGCCTTTGTTCCCATATTTAACTTTACACAGTGGGCGTGTAACTGGTAAGGGGCATGAACCACCATCTTTTGCACCAGGAACGTTTTGTTATCGTGGGTGGTAACAACAAATCCCTTCTTTGAATACACCAGGTCGCTGATGGCCGAAGCTGATACCTGGTGTACGTTTATGGCAGTTGCCTGATTAAATATGGTGTTAACCACATGAGCAGGGTTTGCTTCATCGTGAATGATGAGCATGGCTGCTTCAATGGTTTTGTTTGACGCCATTGCCAGTGGCCCCGATAAAAAAAGCCCCGGTAATAATAATCCTGTATTATATATAAAATCGCGACGGCGCATGTAGGTTGTTTTATGGGTGGTAAAGTAAGGGCCCTGTCCTTGCTGAACGAGGGCAGGGCCCGGTTATTATTTTACAATCTTATAAGTATATGTTTGCCCGTTGAACTTCACCGAAAGAATATATAATCCTTGCGTCAGGTTTTCAATACCTGTAACAGGATGTATAGTGATTCCTTTAGGCGCCATAATATTTTCACTTCTTAACAGCTTACCGGTAATATCGCTGATACTAATGTTAAGCCTTGTCGCTTCGGGCATTTGCAGGCTTATAATAATGCTACTGGTAAACGGATTGGGCGACACTTCAACAACAGGTGATGTTGATCTTAATTTTATAGTAGCGATGCTGCTGTATTCCACTTCGCCGTTGGTGCTTACCATTTTGAGGCGATAGAACAGTTTGGAGGCGTTTAACAAACCGGCGCCCGCATCAATCCAGGAGTAGTTTTGTTCAAAGCTGCTATTGTTGCCTGTAGCTGTTATCCGGCCTGCAGCGGTATAGGTTTGTCCATCGGTGCTGCGTTCTACTTCAAAATAGCTGTGGTTTATTTCGTTGCTGGTTTTCCATTGCAACGAAACATCATTGTTGTTAAGCTGGCCGGTGAAAGAGATCAGATCAAGCGGTAATGCAAAGGCAGAAGTTTGAATAATAAATCCGCTAAACCCTGTTACATCAACCGTTACTTCCCAGCGGTTGTAGGTTGCATTCCATACAATATCATTATCAGCAGGATCAATGATCGTTGTGACCGAAGTATAAGAACCGGGTAAACCGGTGCCGTTGTTGCTGGTGCCGGAATATTTACCTACCCGCAGGTTCGACTTGCCGGCATTGTCTGATGACCCTGTTGGCAGATCAAGAGAGCTGCGGGGCGCTGCATTGAAGGCATTAAATTCTGCCTGGGTAAAATATAAAGTTACTCTTGCTGTAGCGGTGGTAGCATTGGTAGCAGGCGTTATCTGGTAGTGCCTGGCTACAAAAGGTTGACTGGCAAAAGTTGGTACCGAACTTTCTACCCAAACCCGGGCGGTTACATTACCGGCCACAGGGCTGGCGCCTGCAGGAACTACTTTTGTAACAAGTGTACAGCCTGTATTGAAGAAATTGTTGTTAGTACCTATTGCCTGTGTAATGGTGGTTGTAGTGGTTGGTAAGGTAGTTGGATCGGTAAGGGTATAAGTATTATGGTTTGATGTGGCGCCAATGGCAAAGGCAGTATTGCTATAGGTCCAGTTGCTCCTGTTATTTAAGGTTGTAGCCAGATCTGATGTGCTGCAGGCAGTAGCAGAACTGGTAAGTTTTGCATTATCAGGTTCGTCTGTAGTAGTGGGTGGTGCAGTAACCGGCAACGATGTGGCCTGCGTCAATAACATGGCCGTTGTTCCGTTAGTTAGCCCTGGAGGCAGGCTGCTTCTATTACCGCCGGTAACAGTAGTGCCATCCCAGGCGGCAAAAGTAGTAGCTTCAATAACAGGAGTGGCCGTTGGATCGGCCTGATCAACGTTGGTAGAAACAGCCGCAATAAACCGGCGGGTAGCATCATTATAGGCGCCAGCCGGGCCCGCGGCAGGACCTGTTTGGTAGATCAGCACCTGGTCGCCAGCCGTGGATAATTCCATATAGGTAGCGGTAGGGGTTGTGGTTTCATTGGTCACCGTTCCAAGAGAAGTGGTGCCGCTTTCGGTAGTATACGCGCCCCAGGTGGTAGCGTTGGTCACATCATTATACGAACTGATAAAATATACTTCGGTACCGGTAGCCACGCCACCTGCCGGTACGGTCCATTTTATAACACCTTCGCTCCCGCTGGTAAAATCATTGGCGCTCGCATTCCATCCTTTATCAGTGAAATAAATAACGGTGCCGGCTGGTATACCGCCGCTTTTAAGTATTGAAATAGAAAACCGGTCCCAGAAATTGGTAGTTCCACCAAATAGTACGTTACTTAGGTCCGCATCACTTTGAAAGCTTACCAAAGCCAGATCTCCGGCCGCCAGGTTATTGTTCTGGGCCTGGCTGTTCATGGCCGAAAATAAAAGGATAAAGCAGCAGGAGATAAGGATCCTGTATAGGTTATTCATTATTTAAAAATTTTGTACATGATTAATGGATTCAATTAGTATTTTGATTGTCTAGATGCACAAATAGGTATTATTCCAGGTTGTAAAAGTGGTGTCCGGGATCTGGGATATCATGTCATTCCATGCCGGCGTACAATCCTCTACTACTTTCTGTACCTGCACTTCCAGCCTGCCCGTAGCCGTAACCTGGTATGCAGGCCCCGTAACGGCATAGCCGTCGGTTATGCGTAATTGTCCGCGAGGGCTTTGCACCTGTTCTTTTTTTATGTATTCTATTGCCCCGGTTACAGTATCGCCTTCAGCCTGTTGTTGTAAAAAGGCATTTATCAGCAAGGCGGTTTCCCAGCCCTGCAGCGAAAACAAATTGGCGGCTTTGTTATGTTCTTTTTGAAAAAAGGTGGTGAGGCGGCTATTGTGTTCATTGTCCAGTGATGGCAACCAGCCGGTGTACCCTTTTATTTCCCGTACGTATGGATTAGTTTCTTTGAAATCACCCGGTGTATTGTCGAACAGCATGGGCGAGCCGTATAACTGCAGATCAAATTGTTGTTGAAGGGGCGCTATTTGTTCATAAAAGCAGCGGGCCATATCGCCGCTATACAGGCATAGCAGGGCATTCGCTGCCGGGTTGTTTTGAATAAAAGCAGCCAACGGGTTGAGATTGAATTCCTGCTTTTTGTAATGACTAACGAAGTTGTATTGTATTTCACCGCCTGCCGTTGTATAAGCATTTGTCATGGCATGACAATGCTGGTAGCCGCCATCGTAGTACGAAGTAGCGGTGATGGCTTTTTTAGCAGCAGGCACACTACCACATAACCGGCCGGTCATAAACGAATACAGGTTGTGGTTGAGCGAATGGAACAGCGTATTATCATACGTGGTTCCGGTAGGTGGATAGTGAGCGCCTGCATTGGTTATAACCAGTAATTTGCCGGCAGCAGCTACCAGGGGCGACAATCTTTGCGCCAGCCTGTGGTCTACATAAGCCAATACAACATCCACATCGTGGGTAAATAACAGCTTTTCGGTTTGCGCAACCACCTCAGCTTCATTAATGCCGTACCCAACCGGCATATTATGCAATGCAATATCACCGGCTCCATTCAATTTTAAACAGCACCGGACACCCTGCAGAAAGTCAATGGCAATAGAAGGGTACAGCGTTGAACCAGGTAATAGGATTCCGATAGCGGGCATGTGTATAGTTTGGTTGGCGTTTAGTATGTAAGCAGTATCTGTAATGAACGCTTTATATTACTGACGGGGAGGAAAAATTCCCTGGAGGGCAATAATATAAGTAAGCGCCAAACATGGTTGAATAAGGTTAACAGGAAGATTATTTCCTGTAGAGGCCACACTCAGATTGTATTGCATATTACCCAATAACGAGTTATTGGTGGTGCTGGAATACATTTCTGTACCTGCCAGCCTGGCTGGGTAGGCGTTAGATGGCGTATCGGTATTGCCTGCGGCAGCAGTGCCATTCATGGTAACGGTGCCGGTAACGGGATGCGTATGTTGCGGCAGGTTATTGGCCTGCAGGGTAACAGTCTGACTGCCACCTATTTCTCCTATCACATAATCCGATAATCCCGGGCCTGCACCGGTACCCACGGGGATCCGGCTGCGAAAATCGGGTAAGGCAAAATTTGTTGTTCCATTGCCACCGTAATTGGTTCCAAGCAGCGAAAACAACGCGGTATTACTACTGATAGGCAGCAGTTGTCCCTGGCACAGCGCCCAGCCAAAGGGCGCAAAGTTTCCGGCGAACAGCCTTATTTCTGCCAGGAATATTTGGTCATCCATGGTAAAAAGTTAATTTGGTTGTGGATAAATACCCTCTGTGCAAATAATATAACTTACAGCGAGGTAAGGTTGAATGTTGCTGATGGGTAGTGCGCCGGCAGTGCCTGCCGCGCTTGTGGTAAGATTGAGTTGCGCCGGCGCCATAACACTGTTATCCGTAGTGGTGGAATAAATACGGTCACCATTTACAGCAGGAAAGTTACCCGCCGTTGTTATCTTGTGACCATCTTCGCTTGACGTGAGCATCCCTGCACTACCTGTAATGGCATGCGTATGCGGAATATTGTTAGTGGTAAGTGTATTTAGTTCCGTACCACCTGCCTGTCCTAAAACGTAGGTAGGGCCTCCGGGCATGGTGCCTGTACCAATGGGTACACGGCTGCTCAGGTCGGGTACATTAAAGGTATTCACACCGTCGCCCCCATAGGTGGTGCCTATGAGCGTATACAACACGTCGTATTGGGCAATCGACAGTGTTGATCCATTGCAAAAAACCCAGCCCGCGGGCGCGAAATTTCCGGCAAATACCCGGATCTCTCCTATATATGGCATATTGAATAAATTATCAGGTGACATTAACTTCTGGAAGGAAAAATTCCCTGCAGGCAAATGATATAATTGAGCGCCAGGTAAGGCATCATATTATTTATTGGCAGGCCTGAACCCGGATTACCGGCAGCGAGATTTACGTTAGCCGGTTTCATGGTTGTGCCATCGTTTTGTGCATCGAATTTGGTGGAGGTATCGTTGGCAAAATAATTTCCACCCGGGGTCTCACTATCGGCCGGAGCTAAAGCGGTACGCATACTTAAGGTGCCGGTAACAGTGTGGGTATGCGGTGGAAGGTTAGTGCCTGTGAGGGTATTGGTGGTGGTGCCTGTTACCTGGCCCAGTTCATAGTTTGATAGTCCCGCACCCTGGCCAATGCCTACAGGCGCCTTGCCCCGGAGATCTGGTAAGGCAAAAGTTACTCTGCCATCACCGCCATAGGTAGTACCCAAAAGGGAAAATAAAGCCTGATTTTGACTGATGGCGAGCAGTTGGCCAGCGCAGTAAGCCCAGTGTTTGGGTGCGAAGTTGGGAGCGAATAGGCAAACCTGGCCTAAGTATCCGTCCATAGTTAAGCAGTTGACTTTGGTTATTGATTAGTTTCGGTCAGCGATTCAGGAGAGTGAACAGGGCAAATGTATGTGTTAAATTAATGTGACAAAATAACACAAAGTGGTATGTTAGTGTTATTTCTCTGTTACTAGCCTGCCCGAAATTATTAATCAAATGATTATCATCGTGAACAGTGTATGTGAGCTACTGGACTTTGTGGGTAAACAGAGGAATTTTGTATGTGAAGCTGTTTTATCTTCGCGGTCAGCCCATAATATCATAAAAAAAGCAGGCCGGTTAGTACAACCGGCCTGCTTTTTTATGCACCCGACAGGCATATCAGCGCATGCTTCTTCCGGGTTAAAATATTGTTTGTTTTACTGTCAGGGAACTGCTGCCTTTGCAGAAACCAGACTTCCGGGATTATTTTATGTTGCGCTTTTGCTGCCGCAAAGTTCAGGTGGAAAATTTGTTGCCCGGTATTGATCTCCATAGAAGACCGTTGAATAGTTGCCAGCAAAGCGGAAGGCATAATGATCTTAGTGGCCTGCAGCAATCTATTATCGCTGGTGGTAACCAAAAAACCTTCCCGCGTATATTCCAGGTGTTTGATTGCTGCGCCTATTAACCGGTGGCCCTGAATAGGAAAGTTAAACGTACCTGTTTCCGGTTGTATGATCAATACGTCTGTTTTAATGGTTTTTTGTGACGCCAGCATCCGCGCTGGTGCTGCCAGCAGCGCGGGGATCAATAAACCGGTGTTATATAAAAAGTCGCGACGGCGCATAGTAGTTTTTATTTTACTAGTTTGTAAGTATAGGTTTGTCCGTTGTATTGAATGCTGAGCAGATAGATGCCTTGCATAAGATTACTTAATCCTGTAAGAGAAATAGTGCTGATTCCTTTTGATGCGTTTACGTATTCGCTTTTCAGTTTTTTTCCGGTTACATCACTAAGTGTAAGTGTCAGCTGTGCTGCTGCCGGCAATTGCAGGTTTATGTTTACCTGACTGGTAAACGGGTTGGGTGTTATAGTAACAACAGGTGACCCGGCTGTATTTACCGAAATGGTAACTACAGAGCTATATTCAACTTCACCGGTGGTACTTACTATTTTGAGGCGGTAATATAGTTTTGGTGAATGTAGTTTTGCTGCTGCTGCATCCACCCAGTTATAAGATTGCGTGGTAACACCATTAATTCCTGCCGTCCGGCCAATGGCTGTAAATGTTTGTCCGTCGAGGCCTCTTTCAATCTCAAAATAATCGTTGTTGGTTTCGCTGGTTGTTTTCCATTGCAGATGTATATCGTCATTAACTAACCGGCCGCTGAACGAGAGCAGGTTTACCGGCAGGGGAATGGCGGAGGTTTGAACAATAAAACCGCCAAAGCCGGTAGCGTCGAAGGAAACGATCCAACGGTTGCCTGTTGAATCCCAGGCAACACTTTGGGGCACAATAACTGCAATATTCCCGGTATAAGTGCCGGGTAATCCGCTGCCATTACTGCTACTGCCTGTATATCTTCCTATGCGCAAATTGCTTTTTCCTATGGCATCGCTGCGGCCTGTGGGTAATTTAAGCGTACTGCCTGGCTTTGCATTGAAATCATTAAACTCAGCCTGGGTAAAATACAGGTTAATGGTTCCCGTTGCAGCAGCTGCGTTAGCATCAGGCAGGATCTGGTAATGCCTGGCTACAAATGGCTGACCGTCGTAAATGGGCACCCGATTTTCAATCCATACTTTACTGGCTACATTGCCTGCTATGGGGTTGCTGCCTGCGGGTTGAACTATTGCAATGAGCTCGCAGGACAAATTCACATATGTATAATTATTGGCTGTAGCCAACTGGGTACAGGTAGTGGTGGCTGCAGGTGTGGTAAGGGGACTTAGGGAGAGTAAGGCGCCCTCACTGGTAGAAGAACCGCAAGTGGCATTGGAAACAACCACGCGGAAATACTGACCACCAACAGTTGCATTATTGCCAATGTTCAGGGTATTGCTGGTGGCGCCACTAAAAATACCGGTGTTGGTAAGGTTTACCGGCGTGGTAAAAGCAGCGTCTGCGCTTTGTTGCCACTGGTAGCTGGTTGTGTAATTAGTGGTTGCACTAAATGACGCACTGATGCCCTGACATCGGGTAACATCAAAGGGATCGGTGGTAATAACAGCGCCAGGGGTAATGGAATAAAGAAGGCTGTCTGCTGTAATTTTAAAGGCCGTATTCTGATACCGCCAATCGAAATTTGTATAAAGCTGGGCGGATAGCGTACTTTGACAGCCTGAAATGGTACCATTGGCTATTTTTTGAGCATTATCCCAATTGCCTGGCGAAAAAGCGGTTACGCCATTAGTTAAGCCGGGCGGCACACTGCTTTGATGGCCTCCCGCCGGATTGCTGCCATTCCAATTGCTGTTATACATATTAAAACCAGAAAGAAAACGCCTGGTTATGTTATTATAATTACCCGCCGGCCCGCGTGTAGGGCCTGTTTGATAGGCAAGCACCTGGTCACCGCCTGTGCTCAATTCCATATAATTGTTACCACTTTCTGTGGTTACAACACCTGCTGCAATAGTGCCTTTTTCATCTTTATAAGCGCCCCAGCTTGTGACGGGGTCAACATATTTACTGATAAAGTAGATCTGGGTGCCAAAGGGGTAACCGCCTGTGGGCACTACCCATTTTATAAAACCTTCTGAGAGCCCGGAAATAAAATCTCCGGTACTGGCATTCCAGCCGTTATCGGTAAAATAAATAACGGTGTTGGCTGCCAGTCCGGTCTGGTTCTGTATAACAATCGAAAAACGATCAGTAAAAGCGGTGGTGCCGCCGCTATCAACATTACTAAGGTCCTGGTCGCTTTGATAACTGGTAAAGCCAATGCTGCCGGCTGTCAGATTGTTTTGCGCCTGGCCATTAAAAGCCAGTAGCAAAAATGCAAAACAGCAGGAGGGAATTATCCTGGAAATATTTTTCATGTATGAAGGGTTGGGGTGTCAATTTATATGGTGGAAACAGGGAAAAGCCCACTGACACAAATAATAAAGTTGGTTCCCAATACCGGTTGAATAAGGTTGATGGCTGTTGGGAGGCTTGCTCCTGTACTGGAGGTAAGTTGATTGGTTTGTATGGTGGGTATGCTGGTCCCTGAGATCATAGTGGAGGTATACATTTTTTTTCCGGGAAGAACGGCCGGATAGGTATTAAAAGGTATATCGGTATTTCCCGGACCTGAATAACAATTCATGCCAACATTGGGCACGGTATGCGTATGTGCTGGCAGGTTATCCGGCTGAAGGGTAACTGTTTCTGTTCCTCCTTTTTGTCCCTGGGTATAGGCAGATAAGCCCGCTCCCTGGCCTGCGCCTACAGGTAAGCGGCTCCGCAGATCGGGTAGGCCAAAGGTGGTGGTGCCGTCACCGCCATACCGGGTACCCAGCAGCAAAAACAAACCGGGGTAGTCGTTTATTGCCAGCAACTGCCCCTGGCAGAACACCCAGCTGGTTGGCGCAAAATTGCCTGTAAACATTTTTATTTCACCTAAATAGGAATCCATAATGATAGTAATATAAGGTTAGGGATGTGGGTACTCGCCATCGTAACAAATAATATAGCTTATTACCAGGTAAGGCATTAAGTTAGGGATCGGAGCAGCGACGCCTGTGTTGGAAACCGTGAGGGTGGTGAGCATGCCCGCCATTTGGCTATCTGCTGTATCTGAATACATAAACTGGCCGTTCACTGCCTGGTAATTGCCGGCAATTGTTGTTTTGTGGCCATCTTCGCCCGACACCAGTATACCAGTTCCGTTATAAGTATGAGTATGGGTAGGCAAATTGTCTACGATAAGCGTATTTTTTTCCTTGCCTCCTGTTTGGCCCAGGGTATAATTGGGAAGGCCCGGGCCCTGGCCGGCGCCAATGGGTACCCGGCTTTGCAGGTCAGGAACATTAAAGGTAGTGAAGCCATCGCCCCCGTAAGTAGTGCCGATCAATTGAAATAAAAAAGGATAATCACTAATGCTCAGTGATCGTCCATCACAAAATATCCAGTTATCAGGGGCATAGGAAACTGTCCATAACCGGATCTCGCCAATAACATCCATATTGTTCTTTTTTGTGAAAGGATTAATGGGAAGGGTAGATGCCCCCCGAAATGCAAATAATGTAATTAATAGCCTGGTAAGGCATCATATTGGTTACAGGATCACTGTTACCCGTGTTATCTAAAGTGATATTATATTGCATGGTAACGCCATCGTGCTGTGCATCGAACTTTTTAGAACCGTCGCCGCTGGCGAAATAATTGCCCACAGGCGATTGCTGGTCCGCTGCATGCGAAGAAGCCATAGAAGAAATGGAGCCGGTCACCGTATGGGTATGTGCTACCTGGGCAAGGGTTAACGTATTGGTTGGGGCGCCGGCTAGCTGGCCAAGAGTATAAGCAGTAAGCGAAGCGCCACTGCCAAAACCAACAGGGGCCCTTCCCTGGTAATCGGGCAGCATAAATGTTCTAATGCCGTCGCCGCCATATATAGTCCCGAGTATTGACCATAAGGCCAGGTTCACATTGATGTTTAAAGTCTGTCCCTGGCAAAATACCCAGCCATTGGGGGCAAAATTACCTGCGAACAATTTAACTTCTCCAAGAAAGCCATCCATAGGGTGTAGGGGTTTAGGGTACCTAAGATGGACAAAAGTAGCCCTCCATTGTGCGTGCTGCAATGAAAATCATGTATTTAAAGGTATTGTCTACACTTTGTCTATGCTTTTGAGGCTGTTTTATAGTCTCCGGTGAGAGACAGATTGCCTGAGAGTTGCCTAAGGGTTGCCTAGGAGTTGCACCGGGGTTGCACTGCAACCCTATATTCAGTGCAACTCCGGTGGTAGGGTCAGTGCAGGATTTTCCCCTTTTTACCTGTGTTTATCCCTATCTTTGCGGCGCAAACCGCTATCCAAAACAATATTTCACCCGCCGAACCGACTTATCAGGTATAGCCCATTCTCAGGGGCCAGTTCTCTAAAGCACATTGATAATCAGCGCTTATTTTGATAAAGAATAACTATCTCCCAATAAAAAGAAATGATATATCTCTGTTTATACTTTTTAGTATAGATTATCGTACCTTTGTGATCCTAAACAGAAAAACAGGTCAATTCTAAAGTTTTTGATATGAACAATGAGCTTAGTGCAATTGAAAAAACGGTTCTCAGTGATTACAAATATGGCTTTGTAACAGAAATTGAAGCGGATGAAGCGCCTCCCGGACTCAATGAAGACACTGTCCGTTTTATTTCAGCCAAAAAGAACGAACCGGAGTGGATGTTGGAATGGCGCCTGAAAGCTTATAACCACTGGCTTAAAATGCAGGAGCCAAGCTGGGCCAATATTAAATATGAACCCATCAGTTATCAGGATATTAAATATTATTCTGCTCCCAAACAGAAAAAGAAGGTGGGCAGCCTCGACGAAATAGATCCTGAATTACGCAAAACTTTCGAAAAGCTGGGTATTTCGCTCGATGAGCAAAAACGCCTTTCCGGTGTGGCCATCGACGCGGTGATCGACAGCGTATCTATAGGTACCACTTTTAAAGAGCAGCTGGGTGAGCTGGGGATTATCTTCTGCTCCATCAGCGAAGCCATTCAGGAACACCCTGAATTAGTAAAAAAATATATAGGTTCAGTTGTTCCTATTACCGATAACTATTTCTCTGCACTGAACTCAGCTGTTTTCAGCGATGGTTCATTTTGCTATATTCCAAAAGGCGTACGTTGCCCCATGGAATTATCTACTTACTTCCGCATAAATGCAGAAGGAACCGGTCAGTTTGAGCGTACCCTGCTTATTGCCGACGAAGGCAGCTATGTTAGTTACCTCGAGGGCTGCACGGCGCCCATTCGCGACGAAAATCAGTTACACGCTGCCGTGGTAGAATTGATCGCTCATGAAAAAGCCGAGATCAAATATTCAACTGTTCAAAACTGGTATCCCGGCGATAAAGATGGCAAAGGCGGTATTTACAACTTTGTAACCAAACGCGGTATTTGCCAGGGAGCTCATTCCAAGATCTCCTGGACGCAGGTGGAAACCGGTTCATCCATTACCTGGAAATATCCCAGTGTAATTCTGAAAGGTGATTATTCAGTAGGCGAGTTTTACTCAGTAGCTGTGACCAATAACCACCAGCAGGCCGATACCGGTACTAAAATGATGCACCTGGGTAAAAACACCCGCAGCCGTATTGTATCGAAAGGTATTTCGGCTGGTGTAAGTAACAACAGTTACCGCGGTCTGGTGCATGTGGGTAAGAACGCGGCCAATTCGCGTAACTTCTCCCAGTGCGACTCCTTATTATTAGGCGACAAATGCGGCGCACATACCTTCCCTTATATTGAAGTGAAGAATAATACAGCCGTAGTGGAGCATGAGGCTACTACGTCAAAAATTGGTGAAGACCAGATCTTCTATTGCAACCAGCGCGGTATCGATACCGAAACAGCCGTTGCCCTGATCATCAATGGTTTTGCCAAGGAAGTAATGAACCAGCTGCCTATGGAATTTGCAGTAGAAGCGCAGAAGTTACTTGCTATTAGCTTAGAAGGTAGCGTAGGTTAATAGTTGACCAGTTAACGAGTTGACCAGTTGACGAGGAAGAAGGAAGTTGATAAAGTTGACAGGGTTGATAGCGTTGATAAAGGCCTGCCGCGTTGCGGTCTTTGCCCTCTGCCTTCTGCCCTTTGCCTTTTTCACGTTTGACGTTTCACGATTTTAAAACAGACGTATCACGATTAAATTATATCATTTATTATGTTATCAATTCACAACTTGCATGCAAGTATTGACGAAAAGAAAATTTTGAAAGGTATTAACCTCGAAATTAAACCAGGTGAAGTGCATGCCATCATGGGACCGAATGGATCTGGTAAAAGCACCCTGGCGTCGGTA
>NZ_JBJMLX010000023.1:0-13585 GCF_045805085.1 Niastella sp. | reverse complement strand
CTGGTATTTTATTTAAGAACGCTGAAAGCGCCTATTCAACGAAATCAAACCGATGCCGATGTTATCAGCGGGAAACAATTGTTCATGAGCATCGGTTGTGGTAAATGTCATGTTCCCGAATTAAAAACCGGCGATTATTCCATTGCGGCGCTGGCCAATAAAACCTTTCAGCCCTATACCGATCTGTTGTTGCACGATATGGGTCCAGGCTTGAATGATGGCTATACCGAAGGCTCGGCCCTGCCTGCCGAATGGCGCACGCCACCGTTATGGGGATTAGGTCTTTCGAAAAATTCGCAGGGCGGCCAATACTTCTTGCTGCACGACGGGCGGGCTACTACCATTGAAGATGCCATCAAATTGCATGGGGGCGAAGGACAGTCCAGCAATACCAGCTTTCAAAAATTATCAGCCACCGATCAGGCATTGCTGATCAAATTCCTTGAATCATTGTAACCAACTATAAAATGAACCGCAGAGATTTTATTACAAATACGTGCGCTGCCTGTTTGAGCGCTACGGCTGTATCTACGTTATTGTCGTCCTGTTCCACTACCCGTTATACCAGTGGCACCATAGGCAAGGATGGCATTACCGTAAGCGCCGAGGAATTTAAGTTGAATAATAAAGGCAAGAGCGGTTACCGGCCGTTCATCATTGTGCGAAATGAAAGTTTGAAATATCCGATTTATGTATATCGCTTTGGCGAAACCGACTACAGCGCCGTATGGATGCAATGTACCCACCAGGGGGCTGAGTTACAGGCATCCGGCGACCAGCTGCAATGTTCAGCCCATGGCAGTGAGTTCAACAACAAAGGAAAAGTGACCAATGGTCCGGCCGATAAAGACCTGCGCAGCTTTCCCGTTACGGTAAACAACAATGAATTATTTATCGACCTGAGAAAAGTATGAAAAAATATTACTTACTAATAGCGTTGCTGTGTTCTTCTGTGGTCTTGTTTGCCCAGATAGATCCTGCATTATTGCGGAACACCCCGACAGGTCAGGACGGGCTAAAAGATACCGGCGCCCTGAAGATGAATATGGACGCCATTTACAACCGTCCATTCTTACAATTAGGTAAACTGCCTGTTGCCCTCGGCGGATACGTGGAAGCCAATTATCAATACCTGAAAGAAAAGGGCATCAGCGAAGGACATCAGTTCCAGATGCGGCGGATGACGCTGTTTGTTTCCTCTTCTATTTACAAACGCATAAAATTCCTGAGTGAAATTGAGTTTGAAGATGGCACCAAGGAGATCAATATAGAATTTGCCTCTGTTGATTTTGAATTGTCACCCTTGTTGAACTTTCGGGGTGGGGTAGTAATGAATCCCATTGGCGCGTTCAACCAAAATCATGACGGGCCCAAGTGGGAATTTATCGACCGGCCCATTTCCGCTACGCAAATGCTGCCTGCTACCTGGAGCAATGTGGGGTTTGGCATTTTTGGGAAGAAATATGTAAAGGACTGGGTGTATGCCTATGAGGCTTATTTTACCAATGGGTTCGACGATCAGATCATTAACAATGCAGAAGGCAAAACCTTTCTGCCGGCTTCCAAGACCAATGCCGAACGCTTTGAAGAAAGTTTTAATGGCAGTCCGCTGTTCACCGGTAAAGTAGCGGTAAAGAACCGGAAAATAGGGGAGCTGGGATTTTCGTATATGGGCGGCATTTATAATAAGTACCAGGAGGATGGACTGGTGCTTGACAAAAAAAGACCGGTGAATGTGTTTGCCGTTGATTTTAATACCACGCTGCCTTATTCAAAAACCTACATCAATGGCGAATGGGCCTGGGTGCGGGTAGATGTGCCGGATACGTACACGGAACAATATGGCCGCAAACAACAAGGCGGTTTTGTTGATCTGGTGCAACCTGTTATCAGAAAGCCCATGATGGGTTTTGAAAAAGCCGTGCTGAACGTGGCGCTGCGCCTGGAGTATGTCGATTGGAACAAAGGCTCCTTTAAATCGACCGGTGGCAAGATTGCAGACGATGTATTTGCTTTTGTGCCGGCCATCAGCTGGCGGCCGACGCCGCAAACGGTTATCAGGTTGAATTATCGCCATAACACGCAGCACGATATCCTGGGTAATCCACCGTCCAAAATGGCGGGTTTCCAGTTCGGGTTCTCCACCTATTTTTAATTGACGGAGTTGCCCCTATAGATTGTCGCAATACACCCCCGGTAAAACCAGTTTTCAGGCGTAGGTTTGTTCTATCAAATAAAAACAATCTATATGCGACGACTGGTTTTATTTATGCACGTAAGCCTTGATGGTTTTGTTACCGACCCCAACGGCGGCATGAGCTTTATAAAAGTAAATGATGAGATCTTTGACTACGCCGGCGACCGCACCCAGGTAGCCGATATGGCCTTATATGGCCGCGTTACTTATGAAATGATGGATGCCTACTGGCCATCGGCGCCCGATAAACCCAATGCCAGCAAACACGACATCGAGCATGGTACCTGGTACAACAAGGTTGATAAAGTAGTGTTGTCGAAAAGTATGAAAGGACAGCAGAAACCCAATACCATCATCATCAGTGAAGAAGTAGAACACCGGATAAAAGCATTGAAACAGCAGGCAGGCTCAGAGATCATTATCTTCGGCAGCCCCTCCGCTGCTCATTCCCTGATGCAATATGGATTGATCGATGAGTTCTGGTTATTTGTAAACCCTGTGTTGGTGGGTGGTGGCGGCATTCCTTTATTTAACAATACCCAACAAGCCGCTGAATTGAAACTGGTGAAAAGCAAATCGTTTACTAATGGGGTGGTTTGTCTTCATTATGAGAAGGCTAACTAGTGGAAGACCCACCTTAGATCCATTTAGCCAGTTTCCGAAGACTTTCCAGGTTATATACAGGAGCAAACACATCAACATACGGCATTGCCGCCTTCATTCCGGCTACTTCCGGTTTGTAGGCTGCATAGCCGGCCAGCGGGTTTAACCAGATCACCTTTTTGGCCCTGGCGTGAATCCGGTGCATACTTTCTTTCAGCAGATCGATGTGCCCGGTATCCCAGCCATCGCTTAAGATAATGACAATGGTTTTGGAATCTATCAGTTTGTTGCCATAGCTGGTAATGAAGGTGTGCAACGATTCGCCGATGCGGGTGCCGCTGTTCCAGCCTTCGTTTTGCGTACTGAGTAAGTCCAGCGCTTCCTGAAAGTATTTTTGTTTCAGCAAAGGCGTTATACGTTGCAGCGACGTACTGAAAATAAATGTTTCCATCCGGGCGTACACCTGCTGAAAGGCGTACAGAAACTGTAACAGGAAGCTCGAATACAATTCCATTGATTTACTTACATCGCACAGCATTAACAGTTTTACCCGGTTGCGTTTTGGGCGGCGATGCATGATGTCGATCAGTTCGCCACCACGGCGCAGGTTTTTGCGCAAAGTTTGACGCAGATCGGGCAGATCGATCTTGTTCGATAATTCATACCGGCGATTGGCTTTGGCTGCCAGCCGGCGCGATAAACTCCGGATGGCTTTCATCAGCTCAGCCACTTCATTGTCGGGAATGGCGGAAAAGTCTTTTTGCGAAAGTGATGCCTGTATGCTGTAGCTGGCGGTTTCTTCCGTTTCTTTTTTGGGATTGCCTTTTAACCAGGTATTGAGTGATGCAAATTGCGCTTCAGGGGTGGGGGGCTTTTTCTTTTTTGATCCTTCTTTGCTTTTGGTATCTACTAATTTATCGAGTTGCTTCCAGTACTGGCGGAACAGGTTGTCAAAATCATCCAGGTTGGCCTTACTGCGACAGATAATCATTTTCAACAACAGGAAAAATGACTCCTGGCTGGTATAATCAAATTGCTGCAGCGATTGCAATATCAGGGTTTCTTCCTCAATGCCCACGGTAAAGCCGTATTGCCGCAGGTAGCGGGAGAATTGAACGATATTCTGTGATAGGGATGTTAATCTGATAATCATATTGCAAGAAGTAGGAAGTAAGAAGTAAGAAGATAACGAAATTCAAGCTTTTCATACTTCCTGCATCTTACTTCGGATCCTTATTATTCGTTAACTACACTTTAGAAATAATACCTGTCTTTTCCATCAACTCATCTAATGATACCTGCACTTGCCTGGTATCCTGCCACTCTTTCAACACCACGCCCAGCGTTTGTTCAATGATGGTTTTATCGAGGTGATCGATGTGCAGTGCCGACAGGGCCATGGCCCAGTCGAGCGTTTCAGCCAGTCCGGGTGTTTTCTCCAGTTTCATTTTCCGCAATTCCTGCATAAACCGGGTGATCTGTTCGCTAAGCCGGGCATCGATGGCCGGGACTTTATTTTTTACGATCAGCCATTCTTTGTCAAAATCAGGATAATCGATATACAGGTATAAACACCGGCGACGCAGGGCTTCGCTTAATTCGCGGGTACGATTACCGGTTAGGATCACTTGTGGAATATAGGTGGCTTTAATGGTGCCTATTTCCGGGATAGTGATCTGCCAGTCGCTCAGCACTTCGAGTAAAAAGCTTTCAAACTCTTCATCGCTGCGGTCGATTTCGTCGATCAGTAAAACAGGTTTTTGTGTATGGGTGATAGCTTGTAACAGGGGGCGTTTCATCAGGAAGGGTTCGCTGAAGATGGTCCTTTCTTTTTCATCAATTGTGTGGGTGTCGTGTTCGGTCATTTTAAGATGGAGCAGTTGCCGCTGGTAATTCCATTCGTACAGGGCATGAGTTGCATCGAGCCCTTCGTAACATTGCAGCCGGATAAGATCGGTTTGCAGGGCATTGGCCATTACTTTGGCGATCTCTGTTTTGCCCACTCCGGCCGGACCTTCGATCAACAACGGCTTGTTCAATTGCAACGACAGGAACACCGACATGGCAACGGATCGGTCGGTGATGTATCCCTGCTGCTGAAGCATGGATTGAACCTCCGTGAGTTGAATTGTATTTGACATAAAAGTTACAGGTTGCATAAGAACCTAAATTACCCTTTCACTGCCAGCAATGCCTTGCGCAAGTAAACTTTCGCGAGGTGCCTGCGATAGGGTTCAGATGCGTAATTATCGCTCATTACATCAACCTGTTGTAACGCTGCCTGCATGGCTTTTTCAATGGAATCATCATCGATGGGTTTACCGCTTATGATGTGTTCTGCACCCGTATCCCGAAAAGCATGTTCAGCCACACCGGTAAACGCAATATTTGTTCTGCCATCGGCAAAACGCATAACGGCACAGGCGGCCAGCGCAAACCGCGAAGCAGGTTGCGCAAATTTTTGATAGGTGCTTTTGGTGCCTTCAGGTGGCATCGCAATACGAATGGCCGTGATGAGCTCGTTCGGTTCCAGCATGGTTGAAAAAAATCCGGTAAAGAATTCGGAGGCTTTGATATTTCTGCGGCCCTTGGGCCCCTGCATTTCAATAGTAGCATCGGCTGCCAATACCATGGCCGGCCAGTCTGCAGCCGGATCGGCATGCGCAAGACTGCCACCAATAGTACCATGATTACGTACCTGCATATCACCGATCATGGCCGCGCCTTCGGTAAAGAAAGGCAGGTGCGTTCTGATAAGCGGATGATACAGGATATCGGCATGCGTGGCGGCGGCACCGATCACAATTTCACCATCTTCTTCTTTAATATCTTTTAATGCGATGATACCGCCAATATCAACCAGCTTTCCCGGCCGGCTCAACCGCAGCTTCATAGCGGGTATCAAACTATGGCCACCGGCCAGTATTTGGGTATCGTCGTTCGATAAGGCCGCAATAGCCTCGTCTATAGTGCGTACTTTTTGATAGTCAAATGCTACAGGTATCATATACTGCTTGTTTATTAGATTGGTGCAAATCGTGAAACGTCAAACGTGAAACGTGAAAGGGTTCGCGACATTCCAATATTCCCCTCTATTTTCATTTTTCACTCAATCTATTCTTCAATCCCTTTATCAACCCTTTCAACTCTATCAACCTTCAACTTTATCCCACGTGGCTTTTTTCTTCCTCGTCAACTCGTCAACTGGTTAACTGGTCAACTTGTCAACTCGCGCATGGCGCGCCACACCCTCTCCGACGTCAACGGCATCCGAATATCTTTCACCTTATGACCGCCACTCCATAGCGCGTCGATCACGGCATTTACAATGGCAGGGGCGCTGCCAATGGTGCCCGCTTCACCGGCGCCTTTTACGCCTAATGGGTTATGCGGACAAGGCGTTACCTGGCTGGCGGTCTCAAACATCGGCAGGTCATCGGCCCGCGGCATACAATAATCCATATACGAACCATTGGTGAGCTGTCCGTTTTCGTCGTATTCGGCGCCTTCGAACAGGGCCTGACCAATGCCCTGCACCAGGCCACCATGGATCTGTCCTTCCACGATCATGGGGTTTATTACATTGCCCACATCATCAACCGCCACAAAACGCTTCAATGATACTTTACCGGTTTCTTTATCCACTTCTACAACGGCAATATGACACCCGAATGGATAGGTGAAATTGGCAGGATCATAAAAGCTGCTGAAATCAAGACCGGGTTCCAGGTCTTTGGGATATACATGCGGTACATACGCGGTGAGCGCTACCTCGCCAAACCCGATTGATTTATCGGTTCCTTTCACCGTAAACCTGCCCGATGCGAATTCCATATCATCAGCGCTGGCTTCCAGTTTATGTGCGGCTATTTTCTTTCCCTTTTCAATGATCTTATCAATGCTTTTCATAATGGCGCTACCGCCTACGGCCAGGCTGCGCGAGCCATAGGTGCCCATACCGAAAGCCACACTGTCGCTATCGCCATGCACCACTTCCACATCGGTAAGGTTGATGCCTAATTTATCAGCTACTATCTGGGCAAAGGTGGTCTCGTGACCCTGCCCATGCGAGTGGGCGCCGGTAAACACGCTTACCTTGCCAGTGGGTTGAACGCGCACCTGGCCTACTTCAAACAAACCGGCGCGGCAACCCAGGGCGCCCACAATGGCCGAAGGAGCAATGCCACAGGCTTCAATATACGTAGAGAAACCTATGCCTACCAGTTTGCCATTGTGGGCAGCTTCCTGTTGAATACGGCGTACTTCAGGGTAATTAATCATTTCCAACCCTTTTTTCAAAACACCCTCGTAGTTGCCGCTGTCGTATTGCAGCGCTACCTGGGTTTGATAACCGGGTTGTTGTACGCCATCGAATGGTGGAATAAAATTCCTGAATCGAAGGTCGGCCGGGTCAACGTTCATCTCAAGGGCAGCCAGGTCGATCAGGCGTTCCAGTAAGTAGGTAGCCTCCGGACGACCGGCGCCTCGGTAGGCGTCTACCGGGGTGGTATTGGTGAAAACAGCTGTTACATCAACATTTATTTTAGGTGTTGTGTATAAACCTTGCAGCAGGGTGCCATGTAAATAAGTGGGCACGCAACTGCTGAATGTAGATAGGTAAGCGCCGAGGTTGGCAAAGGTCTTTACGCGCAATGCCACAATCTTTCCATCGGCATCAAAACCCATTTCGGCTTTGGTAATATGGTCGCGGCCATGCGCATCGAGCAGAAAGCTTTCACTTCTTTCCGATGTCCATTTTACCGGGCGGCCAATTTTTTTGCTGCACCAGGTAAGCAAGGCTTCTTCGGTATAGTGGAAGATCTTGCTGCCGAAGCCGCCGCCCACATCCGGGCTTACTACCCGTACTTTATGTTCAGGAATGCCGAGTACAAAAGCGCACATCAGCAACCGAACCAGGTGCGGGTTTTGCGAACTGGTGTATAAGGTGTATTTCTCCGTAACAGGATCATACGAACTGTTATAACTGCGGGGCTCGATGGCATTGGGCACCAGCCGCTGGTTCACAAAATCGAGCGAGGTCACATGCGTGGCTTTGTCCATGGCTTCGTTCACTTCCTCAATGGGATTACCCAGCACCCAATCAAAACTTTTATTGTTGGGCACATCGTCGTGCACCAGGGGCGCCTCAGGTTGTACTGCTTTGTAAGCATCCACTACACAAGGCAGATCTTCCATTTCCACTTCCACGGCATCGGCGGCATCGGTTGCCTGGTCTTTGGTTTCTGCAATAACAATGGCGATGGCATCGCCCACATGCCTGGCTTTATCGGCCACCAGTAGGGGATGCTTTGGTTCCTTCATGATATCACCGTTTTTGAAGTTCACCTGCCAGCCGCAGGGAACGCCATTTACGTCAGCCAGGTCGGCGCCGGTATAGATGGCGATCACGCCCGGCATGGCTTTGGCTGCGGTAGTATCAACCCGCAAGATCTTTGCGTGGGCGTACTGGCTTCGTACAAAAACCGCATAGGTTTGATGGGGCAGAACAATATCATCGGTATAATTACCATGGCCGGTAGTGAACCGTTTGTCTTCAACCCGTTTAACAGACCTGCCGATTAATCCGTTAGTACTCATATAATGATGTTGAGTTATCGTGAATGGTGAATGTTCAATGGTTAATGGTGAATCGTGATACGTGAAAGGGTTCCGAAATTTTAAACTCTCCGCCAACTTGTTAACTTGTCAACTCGTCAACCCTATCAACTAGTTAACTTATCAACTTCCTCCACTTCACCCGTCCTCATCTTCTCCGCCGCATACTGAACCGATTTTACTATATTATGGTACCCCGTGCAACGGCAGAAGTTTCCTTCCAGTGCATGGCGAATAGATTCTTCCGTTGGTTGCGGGTTGTGTTGTAACAGGTCGGCCGCCATCATGATCATGCCCGGCGTACAGAAACCGCATTGCAGCCCATGGCATTCATTAAAAGCTTCCTGCAGCGGATGCAGTTCGCCGTTGTGGGACAAGCCTTCAATAGTGGTTATTTCGCAACCATCGGCCTGAACGGCCAGCATGGTGCAGCATTTAGTAGCCTTTCCGTTTACATGGATAGTGCAGGCGCCGCAGCTGCTGGTGTCGCAACCCACATGGGTGCCTGTTAGCCGCAATACATCGCGCAGGTAGCTCACCAATAATAACCGGGGTTCAACAAGATGATTGTATTGTACACCGTTAACGGTAACATTGATCCTGGTGCTCATGTAGTTTCGTTTAGTATATTGAACAATATTTTTCTATGCAGGTTTGTGGTCGATCTCCTTTTCCAGGTTTGAAAAAAATTGTTTGGTGAGCGTATTCGAAACCCCACCCATAACCCGTTGCCCCAGGGAAGCCAGCATGCCGCTTAATTTTACATCTCCATCAAATGAGACCTCTGTATCGCCGGTCTCATCTACCTGCGCCAGGTTGATCTTAATGGCGGCATTGGCATTGCCTATTTTACTGTTTTGTTGTGCCTTAAGGGTAAATGCATTGGGTTCCTGCAGATCGTCGAGCTGCAGGTTTCCAGTGAAGGAGCCACTGACGGGACCCAACTTAATATCGAGTATTGATTTAAAGGTATGATCGCCGGTTTGTTCAAGGCGGGAAATGCCGGGCACTACCCGGGCAAGGGTATCTTTGTTCATCAGGGTCGCCCAAACAATGGGTGGCGCTGCATGCAACACATATTTCCCCGCTAATTGCATATGGCAAAGTTTTTAAGTAAGCAGGGAACGGAATAAAGAGCGTGATGGCAATCGTTACTTTTCTCTATTAAGTTAAGGAAAAAAATGAAGGGAAAATAAAATAAAAAAGGTGGGTCACCCTGAAAGATTGGCCCACCTTTTTGTGAAGTTGCAGGGTGGCTCACCTTTGTAAAGAAGGTGAGCCGCTCTTGGGAGAGCGACCCACCTTACGGATACAACAAATATTTCTTTCGCATTTGTTTATATTGAGACAATTCAGGTTCCCAGGAGTCCTGGATCTGTTTGGCGGTTTTGCCTTCCATGATCTGTTTTTTGAATTCGGAAACGCCGGCCAGGTAATCGATATTGCCGATCTGTTTGCTGATGGAGCGGTCGAAGAAACGGCTTTTATCAGGGAATGCGTTATACAACTCGATCATCCAGTCTAAATTGATCCTTTTGCTTTTGCGGAGCTTTGATACATCGTATTTGCGCAGGTCGATCCCGTAACAAACTTCATTCATATATAACGGCGTTTCGCTCATGCCCGGGATACTCACGGGAGTAAATGAAAAAGGGTATTTGTCTTTTAATACGGGGGCGCCCAGTACGGTGAATGGAAATTGAGTGCCGCGGCCCAGGTTAATGGCCACCCCTTCAAACAAACAGGTGGAGGGATATAACAAAATGCTTTGTTGGGTATTTAAATTGGGCGAAGGTTTTACCGGCAGCACGTATTCCATCTCGTGCTTGTAATGCTGAACGGGAATGATGGTGAGCTTGCAGGTTTTTTTACCCGGCAGCCAGCCTTCGCCATTGATCATTTTGGCAAATTCGCCAATGGTCATACCGTGGGAAATGGGAATGGGAAACTGTCCGATGCCCGATTTATTTTTCATATCCAGAATAGGGCCATCCACCAGATAGCCATTGGGATTGGGCCGGTCGAGGATCAGCAATTCTTTATTGTTATCTGCACAGGCTTCCATTACATCGCGCAGCACATTGATGTAAGTATAAAAACGGCAACCCACATCCTGTACGTCGAAGATCATAATGTCAACATCGGCCAGGTCGGCTTCGGAAGGTTTTCTTTTAGAACCATATAAAGAGATGATGGGAATACCGGTAGCCGAGTCTGTTTCATCGGTTACATGCACCCCGGCGCTGGCCTTGCCCCTGAAACCATGTTCGGGACCAAATGCTTTTACGAATGTAACGCCGCGGTTTATGAGGCTATCTACCAGGTGTTTTTTGCCAATGATGGTAGTGGGGTTGGCCAGAATAGCTACCCGTTTGTTTTTGAGCAGCGGCAGGTATTTTTCAGTTTGATCGGCGCCGGTGATAATGGTGTTGCCGGTTATCTGCTGCCGGTCGCCTGTTCCAGGTTTCACATTTGCCAGCCTGTCACGACTTGCCGGGATTTCACGTTGCACAACTACAGGCTTCATTATTACTGCCAAAAGCAACACCAGTAAGCTATATATCTTCATAAGTAAAAATTAAGTTTCCATCCTTCTTTGCTAAGATAGCTTCTTCAAGGCTTCCGGGCGTTCAGCTCAGTAATTTTTTTGCTTTTTTATGGCTGGCTTTCTTGTTTCTGCCCGGTTGGCCGGTAATATCTTTAAAGGATGGTTTAAGCAATGCAAAAACACGCACACCGATGCAATCTCCGTTTAAATAGCAGTGGGCGCTTGTTACAACGTCCAATTTCATTTTGTTGAAACGTCCGCGGATTGTGAAGACGAAAAGAAGCTTGTTTGATGCAATAGGGGCATTGTTTAAGTACAATGGCTTTATGTCGGAATACAATGGCTGAAAGTCTGATTACAATAAGTGTTGTTTCGATTACCAGGTCGGCTGCTTTGATTACAATGATGCCTGTTTTGTTTATAAGGTCTTTGTTTTTGAAAACAAAGCGCCTTGTTGTTAAAGCAACAAAGGCTGTTTGCATAACAATCTATGTTGTAATGATGATAATAAAGTAAATATTGATTGGCTAAACCTGATTGTTGGAATGCAATGGTCGTTGTTCGGAATGCAGGGCTTATTGCTCAGAAACAATGATCGGTTTTTGAATAGCAAGGGACGTATTGTAAATACAACGGGCATTGTTTCACAAACAGTGACCATGATTGTTGTGTCGGTTTTTCCGGTTTTGAAAACAATATACTTTGTTGTCAGTACAACGTACTTCGGTTGCATTACAATGACGGTTTTTTGAATTACAAAAACATAATTGTAGCAGGCTAAACAAAATTGTATTCGAACAACCCTCATTGTAATCCAGACAAGCTTTATTGTAATTCAGCAAAAAAGTGTTGATGTTGAATTACCAGGTGGTTGTAGCTGATGAAAGGGGTATTGTGCTCAACTAACAGGTTGATGCCGGCATTTTTTACTGATGGATATCAGTTTTTTTCGTGGGTGCGTGATACGCAAAGGGTGTCAATACCCGTCATTTCCCGTCAAAACCCGTCATAACCCGCCATCGGTGAGGTTCGATATTTGGAAATCGCATAGCAGCCACCGTATATTTGTATCGAACAAATGAACAACGATGTATAACCGAACAGATGTGTACTTGCAATTGATAATGTTCATTACCGTTCCCGCTCCACAAAACAACTAGCAGTCTGCAATCGACAACCATTGCAACTGCTCACCGGCAAACCGGTAACATGGATGCGATGGACGCAATGTAACTCCCATTTGTAAAATGTACAATGGATCCAACAACTGCATTCCGGAAAATCGGGATCATTTATAATTCACTTTCATTGGCCAATGGAAAGTGGGTCTGATAAGTAGCGCGTTTTTAAACCAATTTTTTCATTCTTTAAATTAAGATTTATGACAAATAAAGTCAACACTTCTTTCATCAGGCATCGGGATGGTGACCTGGTAAATATCGGCTTTCTTGCAGTGGATAGCATAAAGGACAATACCTTTTTCCCGGAACCCAATCCTACAGTGGCTGAGTTATTGAAGACCACGCAGGAGTATCAGCAATCATTATATGATGCTGCTGGACGGGACCAGAAACTGGTAGCCATTAAAGACGCCAAACGGGCTGTTTTACGCAGCTTGTTGACACAGTTGGCTGAATATGTAAATACAGTCAGTAATGGTGACAAGGCAATGTTGTTAAGCAGTGGTTTTAAACTGGCAAGGGAAAAGGATGGAACCGATGACCTGAAGGCTATTAGTAAACTGGAAGTGCGTACAGATGCGCCAGAACAGGCGACCGTTATTGTCAAAAGGGTACCTGGAGCAAAAGCATACGTGTTCGAGTATACTACCGGGCTGGTTACCAATGAAAGTGTATGGGTAACCAAAACGATCGCCGAACCCTCGTATACATTCAGAGGTCTTCAGTCGGGGGTAAAACACTCGTTTCGCGTGATTGCCGTCGGACGAAGCGAAAAGTCGGTATTGTCGCCCATTGTCTCACGATTTATTCAGTAAACAATTAGCCATGTCCTTCTCACGTGGTCCCGGATCAGCCGGGATCACGTTTTTTTATAGCCGCTATGTCGTAAATTTGAAGGGTGGAAAAGAAACCGATATATACCATTGGGCATGGCAGCCGGAGTGCAGATGATTTTCTTACCCTGTTAAAAGAATATGGTATTGAATACCTCATTGATGCCCGGTCAATACCCTATTCCAAATTTCATCCACAGTTCAGCAAGGATGCATTGAAAACGTTCCTGGAACAAAATGGGGTCAGGTATGTTTTTATGGGAGATGAGATAGGAGGGCGGCCAATCGATGCATCCTGTGAGCAATATTCAAAATTGAAAATATAGACACGGAGGATTAATTGCTGCATTGTTTTAAGAATCACGACGTTCAATATAACCGTCGCACCCGGATATTGGAATGTAAAGGCGCTCGGCAGATTGATTTCTCGCTTATCTATAAAGGGGCCAATGATGAAGTGGGGCCTAACTATACCGGGCAGGATGCGGTGTGTTCGGTGTATGGGATAGAATGACCTTATTAAGCCAATTGTTTTTCTGTTATCATAGCAGTAACAAACTTTTTTTCTTTTTTCCTCAATTCCTCATTAGTAGAAATCTCGTGTAAT
>NZ_JBJMLX010000022.1:0-2856 GCF_045805085.1 Niastella sp. | reverse complement strand
TTTTGACATGGTAATAGTGTTTGTGGATTTCATTCCATACCCTGCAATTTTGTTACCATGCTCAACCTCCATTATATACTATCCGCCAATCATATGTATGCTGCGGGGCCCTCCTGAGGCATTCAACCTGCTTTTAGTAAGATTATAAGTAAAACTCAACAGGAAAAAGCGTTGCAGGTTTTTCACCCGCTTGTCTTCAATATAATTCTGACTGGTACTACGGCTTATGCCAATGTTTTGTTTCAGCAGGTCAAAGGCCGATAACTTGAGTTCACCGCGGTTAAAGCGTAAGAACTGTTTGCTGATAAACGCATTCCATAACGGTACTTTGGTATTGAACCCGCTGGCGCGCTGGCTGTTGACAGTATAGGTAAATTCTGTATTAAAGTAAAAGCTGCGGGGCAGTTGCCAGTTTATTTCAGTGCTATATACCTGGTTCAAATATGCTGTGTTTAATGATTGCTGTAACCCGTATTGCGTTTTGTAACAATTAACCCCGGCAGAGAATGACAGGTTCAGTTTTTCTGTAGCATTTATTTCGATCCGTACATCAGGGCTAACATTCCAGGTACTGATCATATTCTCCGCCCCATTAATAAACGTTTTGTTTTTTGTATAGTTGCCATTGGTGCTGAAGTTGATAGTGCCTTTCCATAAACGCACAGGTAAACCTACATTCACAGTACCTGAAATATCATACGCGCCATTCACATTTACCGGCCGGGTTGTTTTTACGCCTACTGAATCAATGGTATCGGCATCAACGATCTTGTTATCGGTTCGGCGCACATTAAAAAATGCAAACAGGTTCCTGTTCTTAAAGGGGTTTACCGAAAAATAGTTCAGTTGTATGGCATGGGTTAGTTCCTGTTTCAGATCGGCATTGCCTGCTTTTATATTCAGCGGGTCGCTATTATCCGGTACCGGTTGTAATTGTAAAACCGTTGGTTGGTTGGTGCTGGTTGTATAATTCAACCGCAGGCTACGGAATTTAGTAAAGTTATATTGAAGGCGGGCATTTGGTAACCAGTTATAAAAGGTTTTATTGAGCGTGGAATCTTTGCCCAACACCAGGATCTTTCCTTCCAGTTCCGCCTGTTGCCAGTTCACCCCGGCCGAGGCATTGAACTTTCTTAACTGCATGCGCCAGCGAATACCGGCTGAATTATAGCCATAGCTGTTTTCATAATCATTGCTGTAGCGTTCGTTCAATTTATCGAACTTGCCGCTGAAGGCATTGTAGTCATACGTGTTTTTTTGCGCTGTGCTTTTGCTGTTGCTTTTGGCCAAACTGAATTCCAGCAACGATCTTTTAAAAATTGGTTCAGTATATACCAGCCTCGCGGTATAACTGTTCAAATCACTGCTGTTGATATTGTGTTGCTGGATGGAATCTGTTCTGGTAACCAACCCCAATGTATTTCGATAGGTATTGTTGGAAATAAGGTTACCATCGCCATCACTTGCATTTACATTGTTCTGCAGGCTTAACGACAGGGTGCGGCCTGCCCGGCGAAACTTTCTCCGGAACAGGAGGTCATTGCGGAAATTATACCCATGGCTGTTGGTGCTATTGTCACTGCTGCCACTGGTGCCCGGCGTTTGAGCAAGTGACAATAGGTTATAATCACTGCGGGTTAAAGTGCTTGTTTGCTGATAGCCCAACGAGGGCGATATTTTTATGGAACTAAATGAGTCGAGCTGAATATCAGCATTCAGATTTAACTGATGACTGTTATTCACATTCTTTACAAAGGAGTTCTGGTTGTAGAAATACGAGGAATCGGGCAGGAAGTATTGCCGGTGAATATGACTTTCGGTGTTGGGGTTATAGCGGTTGTAAAAGTAATTGCTGGTGAATTGGGTTTTGTTGCCAATGAGGTTGTTATAGTTAAAGCCTCCACCCCAGATATTTCTTATTCCATTGCCGTTATCGGTTGAGTTGGCAGGGCCAGCGTCTTTGATATCTATTTGAAGCCCGGCACCTCCCCCTGGCGGGCTGTTCATGCCGCCATTAAAATTCAACATATCCATAAAGGAAAAGCCTTCGGAGTTGGTGTTGTTGCTCATGCCTATTACTGAGAACTGGCGGGCGCCTTTAAAGGAGTTTACATTAAACTTACCTTCATAGCGATCGTTGGTTCCGCCACCGGCCATCACTTTTCCAAACATCCCTTTCTTTTTGTCTTTCTTCAGTTTCAGGTTGATGGTCTTTTCGCTGTTGCCGTCATCAAAACCGGTCAGCTGCGCCTGGTCGCTCACTTTATCATATACCTGTACTTTATCAACCGCATCGGCGGGCAGGTTACGCGTGGCAATCTTGGGGTCTTTGCCAAAAAACTCCTTGCCATCAACCAGTACTTTTTTTACATCCTGGCCCTGGGCTTTAACCGTGCCGTCTTTTTCCACTTTTATGCCCGGCATTTTCTTTAGTAATTGTTCAACCGTAGCATTGGGTATGGTTTTAAAAGAGCCGGCGTTATACTGCACCGTATCATCAATCAACGTTACGGGCGGAGCTTCGGCAGTAACCACTACTTCACTCAATAGCCGCGTAACATCGTTCATAATGATGGTTCCCAGGTTAACCTGTTTATGGGCTTCATCGAGGGTAAAGGGCTGGCCGGTATTATGGTAATTCACATGGGTTATCAGCAGGCGGTAGTCACCGTTGGGCAAACCGGTCATTTCAAACTGGCCTTTGCTATCAGTCATGGTAAATGCAACCAGCGAGGAATCTTTTTTCAGCAACAAGGTAACGGTGGCTGATACCACCGGCTGCTTTAACAGGGTGTCAACAGCATTGCCTTTTACCAAACCATTCTTTTGCGCCCATGCCATGAAAGAAAGGATACA
>NZ_JBJMLX010000021.1:0-8794 GCF_045805085.1 Niastella sp. | reverse complement strand
ATTCTCAAAACCGCTTAAACATTTATCTGCTGATGATTTACGCGAGTTCACTGGCAGGGCTATAACCACCTGGGGTGAGGTAAATGATTATAAGCACTTTTTGCCAAGGATATTGGAGCTGACCGCATCATACGACGGCTCTCATGATTTTAGCAGAATATTCGATAAACTGGAATATGGGAAATGGGAAACATGGGACAAAGATGAAAAGGATGTCATTCAGGAATACATGCTGGTCTTTTGGAAAGAAATATTAAAAGACTCCACGAAAAACACTGAGGATTTTTTCGTGGAGTACTTCTATGTGTGTGCCCGGTTTTATTCAAACTTCAGTGAGTTATTGAGCATTTGGGAAATAAACACGAGTAAGGCCGCTACAAAACATTTGGCTGATTTCATCTTTTACGAAAGCCCATTCATCTTTAGTCATAAGAATAACAACCATGAGTTAAAGAACTGGTTACTGTCAGACAAGATTATCCACAGACTGGAAGCAGCCTTTTACCAATACGCTCAGGAACCTTTGGGCGAAAGAATTTCATGGGCTGAGAAAATTCTGACAGACGAGAAGAAATCAGCCAATAAAAACCAGTACTAAAACTATCAATCAAGCTTATTCTCCAGTGCCAGGAAGAAAGCATACTGCCAGGCTTTGTCTTTCAGGTAATCGAAACGGCCTGAAGCGCCTCCATGGCCTACATCCATATTAATTTTAAAAAGGATCTTGTTGTTACCGGTATGCAATTCCCGCATTTTGGCCACCCATTTGGCCGGTTCAAAATATTGCACCTGCGAATCGTGGAGACCAGTTGTTATCAGCATATTTGGGTATGCTTTCTTTTCTACATTATCGTACGGCGAATAGGATTTCATGTAAAAATATTCGGCGCTGTCTGCGGGGTTGCCCCATTCCTTGTACTCGCCGGTAGTGAGTGGTATACTGGGGTCAGACATGGTAGTGATCACATCCACAAAGGGCACATCGGCCACTACGCCATGCCAGAGATCAGGGCGGAAGTTGACAATACCACCCATCAGCAAACCACCGGCGCTGCCGCCATTGGCGTACAGGTGTGCCGGAGCTGTATAATGTTCTTTAATGAGGTATTCACCGCAATCAATAAAGTCGAAGAAAGTATTCTTCTTGTTAAACAGGTGGCCCTGGTCGTACCAGGCGCGGCCCATTTCCTGTCCGCCCCGCACATGCGCAATGGCATATACAAAGCCCCGGTCGAGCAGGCTGATGATATTGCTGTTAAAAACCGGGGAGATGCTGTTACCGTAAGAGCCATAGGCGTACAGTAATAAAGGGTTGCTGCCGTCTTTCTTCAATCCTTTTTTATATACCAGCGAAATGGGCACTTTGGCGCCATCCCGCGCAGTGGCCCATAAGCGCTCAGCCGCATAATCCTCCTGTTTGAACCCGCCCAGCACTTCTATTTGTTTTTTCAACTCACGCTGTTGCGTATCCATATTAAAATCATAGATAGAGTGGGGTGTTGTCATGGATGTATAGGAGAGCCGCAGGATGTTTGTATTATAGTCAGGATTTACCTGTTGAAAAGCGGCGTATACAGTTTCGGGAAAGGTGATGTAATAATCTTTGTGATCGGTTTGGTTAATGACGCGCAACTGGTTCAGGGCGTCTTTCACTTCGCTCAGCACCAGGTGATTTTTAAACAACACCATGTTGGAGATGTATACATCTTTCCGGTGTGGAATCACTTCCTTCCAGTGCTCTTTTGACGTATTTGTCTCCGGTGTTTCCATCAGGCGGAAGTTGGGCGCATCCCAGTCGGTCAATACATAGAACTTATCATCAAAATGTTCGATGCTGTATTGGAAATTTTCTTTGCGAGGTTCGAATACTTTGAAGGCGCCGGCAGGATGAACTGCTTCCAGGAGGCGGAATTCGGTTGATACCTCGTTCATGCTGGAATATATGCCAATGTACTTCTTCGATTTTGTACGGTATACACCAATATAGTAGCGATTGTCTTTTTCTTCGTATACCATCACATCTTTGGAAGGTTCGGTACCCAGTTCATGCCGCCAGATCTGGTAAGGAAGTAACGTGGTCACATCTTTTTTGGCGTAGAAAATGGTTTTGTTATCAGCAGCCCAGCACACATTATCGCCCTCTACATTGGGAATAATTTCAGGGTATATCATGCCAGTCGCCAGATCTTTGATCTGCAGTCCATAGAGCCTTCTGCTCACAGAATCTACCGTAAAGGCCAGCAGCTCGTTGTTATCGCTCACAGCCTTGCTGCCGATGGAATAGTATTTGAACCCCTCCGCGAGTTTATTCTGGTCGAGCATGATCTCTTCGGGTGCGTCCAGGCTTTCTTTTTTACGGCAGTAGAAGGGGTATTGTTTGCCTTCTTCAAAACGGGAGTAGTACCAATAGCCATTGTCTTTATAAGGCACCGACTCGTCTTTTTCTTTTATGCGGCCCTTCATTTCATTGTATAGTTTTTCCCGCAGGTCCTTTGTGCCGCTCATCATCGTGTCGAGGTAAGTATTTTCAGCTTTCAGGTAGTCGAGCACTTTGGGATTTTCACGCTGGTTCAACCAGTAATAGTCGTCAATGCGTTTATCGCCATGCGCAATAAATTCTTTCGGTTCCTTTTCCGCCATGGGTGGTTTAACATCCGCCGGCCATTTATAGGTATTCATAGTAGATGATGATTGTTTACAGGCTGCCAATGAGGCAACCAGGAGCAATATAATGATATTTCTCATGTGAAAATGAAGGTACATCTCAAGCACGACGGGGAATATGATGTCAGGCAGGGGAGTGGTTTATCTTGTCATTGGTTAACTATAATATGGGCTTCTTTTCAGCTTGTTCGGTTTTAAATATACAAATGTGCGCGATGCGTCGATGATGATGTTGAACCGTTTCAGGATGTCGCCGCCAATGCTGCTTATCTTTTGACGGCCGATCGCTCCTTCAAAGAATCCTGCCGGTACGTTGGTTAATGTAGTATTACCGAGGATAAAACGGGGTAAAATGGCCTTTTGTAATTTCATTACATTACCAAAGGCATCTTTCATTTCTTTGGTATCGATCACTTTTAACTGATCGCCCAGCTTATTGCTGGCCACAAACTGATCATCGAGCAGCAGGCTGCCGGAATAACCGGAGTGCAGGAGGAACCGGTTAGTAATAGTTTGACTGTCGGTTTTACAGACTGCTTCCACAAACAAATTATCATTTTTGAATTCGGCTTTTAGCTTCGTATAATGCTGTGTTTTAGCGGGCAGGCTGGAATGCAGGACAATTACTTTTTTGTCGAAATCTATTTCGATGACTTTGTCTTTGAATAATCCGAGGCCAAACTTGCCGTCTGTTCCAAAGCCAGAGTACTTGTCTTCCCAGATGGGTACATGTTCGCGGGTAAGCGAGCCAATTTGCAGGGTATTGTTCTCACTATAGCGGGAGGTGCCGCCGCCACCCCAACTTTTTACCGTGTCGACTCTGCTAAAATGCAAACTGGTTAACTTTTGTATACGCTCTTCAATCAGCATCACCGAGCTGGCTGCTGTATGGAACATTAAATGGAGGGTATCCTTCCCATTTAGCACCGCCTGTATGCTCAGGTTGTTATAAGCCGTGAGCTCAAAAGGGATGATGGTTGGCTTTTCCTGTGCATACATTGCCTGGCAAAACGAAAACAGCAGGCAGGTATAAATAAAAATTTTTTGCATGGTTATTATTGAGATGTTTGGTTAAGGCCGCTTTCTCAAATATAAACAACTGTTCTAACCAATTATAGTAATTTGAGGCGTATTAGAATTAAACCTAATGACAACCACTGCTAAAAATATCGGGATCATCAATGGCTCGCTTCGGGGCGCTGCCGGTAATTCAGGCGCTGTGGCAAAACAAGCTGTGCAACTGCTGAACGGGTTGCAACAACAGGCAACTGTGCTAACCCTTACCGATCCATTGCCAACGATCAGGGAAGTGTATGAGTTGCTGGCTGGCTGCGATGGCTTCCTGGTGATAAGCGGGGTATACTGGAATAACTGGAGCTCGCCCTTGCAACGGTTTATTGAAGTAACTACCGCTTTTGAAAATACACCGGCTTTCTTCGGTAAACCGGTTGCCTGTACCGTGACCATGGATTCTGTAGGCGGCATTGAGGTGGCGGCGAGGCTGCAGGCTGTATTTGGGGGCTTGGGTTGCTGGAGCCCGCCCTGTTCTACCGTTGTGTTATCGCGCACAGGGCAGGAAGCGATTGACGCTTCGGCTGGTTCTGCCGACGACCCCAATAACGATGTATGGCGAATGGATGATCTGCAGATCGTATTGCAAAACCTGGCTACGGCCGCTGCCATTCCGCGGCATAACTGGGTGGCCTGGCCGCATACCGAACTCCAGATCCCTGACGGCCCCTGGCCCGGGGAAGGCCCGCTGGATCTGGGAACGCCGAAGTTTTTGTTTTGATCTGAAACGAATAAGGGCACTCCAAATGGAATGCCCTTTTATAAGACCCGGACGGTTTTTACACCTGGACACTAAGCCTGTTATTTTTTACTGATCGAAAAAACGCGCGACAAATTAAACCCAAACCGCACTTCGCCCTTTCCCCAGTCGCCGGTTGTATTGGTGATAAATGCTTTCTCGTTCATGCCCGTAGTATTGGAGAAATGAAGCTGGAACACATGCCCGCCGGTTTCAATATCAAAACCAACGGATAATGGATCCTTGTATATTTTTTTATCAAGCCCTTTGGCGATGTAATGATAGTCGGCCACAAACGCCACCCGTTTGGATAATTTAAACCGGCCACCTACGCCAATGGCATATACGTTGTTTTCATCAGTTGCCAGGTCAACCAGGTTCCGGTGGATAAAAATGGGTGACACCTGCAAGCTGAACTGTTCACTGAATTTTCTTCCAATGATCACTTCATTGTAAAACGCCATGCGATGATTGAAGTTATATTTATGACTGGTATCGGCCCAGGGTGTTGTGCCTACTGTCATTCCGGTTACCAGCACAATGGAAAATGGAAATGAACCTGGACCGGTTGATTGCCAAACTGGTCTGAATTTCAGGAATCCATCCAACTCCTTGCCTGCCGTGCTGCGGCCAACCCCAACGGTTAACCGGTTACTGAGGCCATAATCAAAACCCAGTCGCATATTGGCTTCATCAAGACCAAAAAGGTTGTTGGCGCCTGAATTCACTTCGCCAAAACGGTGCAGAATGCGCACATCGAGCACGCCCTTGCCGATAAATTCCATGGAATGGCCGTTTATAACCCGGCTCGATTTAAACGCATTGCTGACGAATTCTTTCTTTTTTTCTTCTTTGTTGTCGATCATTGACAACAACTCCTGCGCCTGTACTCCAACAGAAATAGCTACAAATAAAAAGCCCACTAATAATTTTCTCATTTGTTAGTTTTTATTTACCAAGCGGGTTATAATTGCAGTTTACTTTTATGTTCACTGATTTCGATACTTTGTCTTTAACCAGCGAGGGAATGGCGATATTATAATCAGCCAGTAATACGGTAAAGCCGGCGGTAGACGCAACGGCATCCCCGTTCACTTTCATGGTGCCGGTTGTTTCAACGTCCTTCTTTACGCCGTGCATATCCAGCTGCCCCTTAACGGTTACCGGATAAACGCCATTTTGCTGAAAATTTATTTTGTCGAGATTCACGATCTTTCCTTTGAACAGGGCCTTGGGATACTTGTCGCTCTCCATATAATTTTCGTTAAAATGCTCCTGCATTAATGCTTTTTTAAATTCAAATCCTTTTATGAGCACGGCAAATTCCATTTGACCGGTAGCGGCATCAAACACACTCACGGCTGCGCCATTAGTGGCATCGATGTCTTCTACCGAAGTGCCGGCGTTAAAGGTGACCTGTCCTGATTTAGTGAAGTATTTTTTCTGCGAAAAGGCAAATGCAGTAACAAGCAGGCATACTGCCAGCATAATAGAATGTTTCATGTGGTATATATTTCTTTTACTTTAATTATTGGGCATGCCGGAATCGAACCAGCATTGTAAAACGGCTATATCATGCGTGTTGAGTGGGGCAGCAGGAGGCATCGTTTTTTCGATAATGGCCCTTTGTTTAATACGGTCTGATTTTGATTTTATCTGATCATAGGTTTCCAGAATAACTCCTCCTTTGGCGGCAGCGGCGCCGTGGCAGCGGGAAGAACTGCATTTGGTCGTTATGATAGACTTTACCGTGGCAAAAGTAGCATTCAGTGTGTCGCAGGCATTTTGTTTAGGCGGGTTCAACAGCTCTTTTTTGTCGTAGGTACAGCTTGCGCTGAACAGGATGAAAAGTGCAAGAAAGAATGAATACCTGTTTTTAAAAGGAGAGGCGCTTGAAGCAAGCGGCGTAAGGATATTGGTTTTCACTGTTCGTTTTCTTTTGGGTGATTAATTGATATTTGATCAAGGCAATTTTAGAACTCAATTACTGTGCTTGAATGGTTTTTGAACTGCCGGAAATTACCCATTGGTAAATATTGATAACCGAATGGGCATTTATTGCGGCTGGTTGTTCATCTACCCGATACCGTTTGTTTAAGTCATGCTAAAGCCACCCAGCAGCCAGTTGTAAAAAGGGTCTGTACGGCCAAAACTGGTAATGGTATTATAGTTGGTATTGGGTTGCAAAACCACTTGCAGCCGTGATTTGCTGGCCGGGATCATTTTTACGATAGCCGAAAGATGAATGATGAACTGGCGGTTGATGCGGAAGAAATGAGCGGGGTTTAGTAATTGTTCCAACCGTTCGAGCGTAAAACCCGTACGGTATTTGTTACCGCCAAAAGTAATGAGGTACACTATTTTCTGCTCTGAAAAGAAATAAGCCACTTCTTCCCCCTTCACCAGTTTTACCTGATTCCCTACAGTGACCAGAAAGCGGTCCTGGAACCTGTTGTTAGTCTCTCCCTGAATTTCTTCAACCAAAGGCGCTGTTTCTTTAGCTAGTAAATACCGGTACCGGAAAACCGCTTTTTCTATTTCAGTTCTATCCAATGGTTTTAATAAATAATATATCCCGTTTTGCCTGAAAGCTTCCAGTGCAAACCGGTCGTTGGCGTTCATATAAACCACTGGTGGACTGGTCTTGAGCGATGTAAATAGATCAAAGCTCAATCCATCGGGAAAGGTGATTGCAGAAAATACCAACCGGGGAAGGGTGTTTTTCCGAAACCAGGTCCTGGCTGCGCGGATATCACTGCAATGGCTGATCGTTGCTTCAGGAATTATTCCCTTTAAAATGTACTCCAGTTCTTTTATAACTGCTTGTTCAGATTCGATAATCAAAATGCACATATTCTATAGGATAATATCTAAGGTTTATATTATGGGTATAGCTATCCGTGACTCCCGAAAGAAGCCGGTTTTTTGGCAAGCTGGGGTAAATTATAATAATAAGGGCAGCAGGGCGGTTATAGGGAGCTGTTGTATAGGGGAAAACAGTGCCTGCAATTTACAGAAAAATGCGCATAAAATGAATGCAGTCTGTAGAAGGAATTATGATCTCAATGCTGATATCCGTTTCATTACGCCGTTTACAATGCGGTCGCAGCAAACCAGGTTAAACTCATAAATATCTTCGGTTGAATACGTTTTTTCAATGGCTTTCCGCAGCATGGCTTTGGCCCGGGTCAATCTTACTTTTACATTGGTGCCGGAAGTGTTCATGGCGCCTGCCGTTTCTGCAACGCTTAATCCCGCCAACTCGCGCAACGCAAAAGTAGTTCTATACTCCTGGGGAAGTTGTTGCAGGCAGGCTTCTACCACTTTATTAAATTCTCTGCTAAGGACTGCATCATCGGTGTTGCTGTGGTTCTTTGGTAAAAACATAAACGATGAATTGTCGGGTAAAAGATCCGCTGTTTGCTCTTTGAGATAATTGAATTTGTGTGCTTTTCGATAACACTGATGAAGCATGATCGTAATAAGCCAGGTTTTGAAAGAAGAGCGTTCAGCAAATTGTTTCAGGTTCACATAGCTATTGATAAACGTTTCCTGCATCAGGTCTTCCGTATCCTGGTGGTTAAAGCCATAGCTTCTTCCCACTTTATACAGATAAGGATTATACCTGCGGATGATAATTTCAAATAAAGCGGTATTGCCCGCCAATACCTGCTCAATGATGGCTACATCGGTATATTGCTGAACGCTCTTGATTATCATGTTGAATGCTATATTACAAATTTACCAATTAATGGTTTAATGCCTGGCCTCCCGAGAATTGCACGCCACTGCTTTCCCGTACTTTGGGTTGAGCTTCTGTACGGGCTAATTGTGCCAGCGAATAAGCGCCCATGGCCATTACCAGGTCACGCACTGCTACGTCAAAATAGCCTTTGCCGATAATCAACTGTAATGCGATACATATCAACCAGGCCATTACTATATAAGCGCCAATGGCAGGCCGGGCCAAAACGATCAGTCCCGCAACAATTTCAATTACCCCAACGATCATCATAAATGTATGTGGGCTAAAAGGAAGCATTTGTGCAATAGAAGGGTTCAGGTATTTGTCCCAGTCTGTTAACAGGTCGGTGAATTTATCCAACCCGGCTATAATGGGTACCAGCCCGAATGTGAATTTCAACAGTGTAAAAACACGGTGTACGTTGTGTGAGGTTAATGCTGCTGTTTCCATAAAATTTACTTTTTGATGATTTTAATAGTAAGGCTCATCAAAGAATAGAGATGGTGAGTGCGTGAAAGGTTACAGCGCCGGTCGATTTATTTTTAAATAGCTGTTTTTGAGGTAGTAATACAATT
>NZ_JBJMLX010000020.1:0-9282 GCF_045805085.1 Niastella sp. | reverse complement strand
TAATGTTCTGGGAGACGAACCGGTTTCGCCCAGCCTGGCACCGGTAAGTGGCTTGCTGAAGGTGATCCCACAGGAATACTCCGGCGTTTATACAAGCCATATCGATATTTCCGCAAAAGAGGCACAGAGGGATTATGCTGTCCGGGAAATAGATGCAGATGCCTTCCTCCATAAATTACTGGATGAGATTGGACACCGGGAGCAGGGTAAGTCAGTTGCATTAAGGAATTCGAAGCGGTGGGTGCCGGTGTTCGAATGGCTTTTTGAACAACCCGGTTCCGCCAGTGTCCTTCATGACCTTCCTGTAAAGATCCGACACCGGGGAGTATATCTCATTACAGGAGGATTAGGGGATTTGGGATTCACCCTGTCGAAATACCTGATAAATAAATATAACACAAGATTGATCCTGCTTGGGCGAACCGCTTTGACGCCGGATGAAGCAAACGGGTTCAGGATAATGCGGATGAGGGAATTAGAACAAATGGGCGGTGACGTATTGTATGTGTCCTGTGACATAGCTGATGCGGCAGCGGTAAAGGAAGCGGTGAACACCGGGGAAAGCAAATTTGGTATGATCGATGGGGTCATTCATGCCGCAGGTATTTCCGGTGCTGAAGCCAGAAAGACCATCAACATAATGACACGAGCCGATCTGGAATACCAGTTTGCGGCTAAGGCTACCGGTTTACAGATACTGAAAGATCTATTCGACAAGCGCAAGCCCGATTTCTGCCTGGCGACCTCTTCAATATCTGTCATTCTCGGCGGGCTGGGTTTTGGCGTCTATACTCCTGCCAACACCTTTATGGATCATCTGATCAATGCTTTTAAAAACAGCACGGAAGAAGATCCCTGGATAAGTGTCGGCCTGGATGGTTTGGATCTGAAGAAAGAGGGTAGTGGAGGCATCACTCCGGAAGAACTTTGCCGCCTATTCGAACATGTCATATCGCTTACAAATATCCCAAATATAGCTATCTCCGTAGGAGATTTAAACCGGAGGATCGACAAATGGGTTAGGCTGAGATCGGACGAAAAAGCCTCCTTCGCAGGAGATATCAGTAAGCCATCGAATGCTGCGGAAAAGAATCTTTTGCAATCTGATACAAAAGGACCGGGCACAGAAGAAAGATTACTGAACTTGTGGAAATTATTTTTTGGGATCGCCGATATCGGCGTGGATGACGATTTCTTTGGGATAGGTGGCGATTCGCTGAAAGCGATGGTCATCATCTCCAGGATCAACAAGGAGTTCAATACGGATCTTTCAGTCAGTGAACTATTCACCAATCCGACCGTGAGGGAATTGGTGCCGATACTCAAAATCGAAATTTCCCAAATGGGCATTGCCAATGAAGATAGGGTGATACAGTCCGGTCATACGCTGATACCCATCGCCGCAAACCAGGAGTTTTACCCGCTGAGTTCGGCGCAGAAAAGACTGTTTTTCCTTAATGAATTTGACAAAGATAGCCTGGTATATAATTTAACCTTATTGCTGGGTCTTAAAGGAGCGCCGGACAGGGTAAGGATACAATCCACTTTTGACAGGCTTTTACGCCGGCACGAAAGTCTGCGAACCTGCTTTGAGTTACTCAACAACGATCCGGTACAGAAAATAACGGACCCTGACAATTTTGAACTGGAATATTATAACGCCAGCGAAAATAACCTGGAATCCGTGTTCCGGGCCTTCGTCAGGCCATTTGAATTGGACCGACCTCCTCTGATAAGAGCCGGACTCGTTGCGGTTTCAGGAAATGCTGCGGATCCCGGCAATTCCGCTGATCACTACATCCTGATGGTTGACCTGCATCACATCATCTTTGACGGATTCTCCGAGGGCGTACTCATCAGGGATTTTATAGCCTTATACAACAATGAAGAATTGCCTGCCCTGCCCTTACAATACAAAGACTATGCTCAATGGCAGCAAAGTGATGAGCAGCGGCAATCGGTTAGCAGGCAAAAGGAATTCTGGCTGAATGAGTTCGCCGAAGAAATTCCCACCCTGCAATTGCCATTCGATTTTCCGAGACCTTCCATAAAAAGTTACGAGGGTAATACGCTTGCGTTTGAATTGGGCGAACAGGACGTACGTGGATTGAGGTTAGTGGCAGAAAAGGAGGGATCCACCTTATTCATGGTGCTCTTATCCATTTATGCTATCCTGTTGAGTAAATTGAGCGACCAGGAAGATATTGTTATCGGTACGCCTGTGGCCGGACGTGACCAGGCAGACCTGCAGCCGATAATCGGTATGTTCGTCAATACCATTCCGATAAGAAATCATGCAAATAAACAACTACGGTTTCAGGAATTCCTGGCCAATGTGAAATCCAATACTATCAGGTGTTTCGATAACCAGGGATATCAATATGAAGACCTGATCGATGCTTTACGGCCGGAAAGAGATACGAGTCATAATCCGCTGTTCGATGTCTTGTTCTCCTATGGCAATTTTTCCAGACCGGAACTTGTGTTGCCGGATCTGTCCCTGGAGCGCCTCGACTATCCCAATGTGGGTTCGAAGTTTGACCTTACCTTAACCGTTAACGATATTCAGGACCGGCTTTTTTTCACTTTTGAATATTGTACAAAATTGTTCAAAAAGGAAACCATTGAACGGTTTGAACAGTATTTCCGCAAGATAGTGACTACAGTAACTGCAACTCCTCATGTATTACTGAAAGACGTTGAATTGCTGGACGAAGCCGCAAAACGTCGTTTATTGGTTGAGTTTAACGCTACTGAATTGGATGACAGCGAAGGGGCGACGATCGTTTCTCTTTTTGAGGAACAGGTAAAACGAACGCCACACAAGATTGCCGTGGTATATGAAGATATGCATTGGACCTACCAGGAGTTAAATGAAAGCGCGAACCGGGTGGCCTTCTATTTACGAGAACAGGCCGGGATCAAACGGGAAGACCTGGTGGGCATTATGGTGAGCCGGTCTGGTAAGATGATGGCCGGGTTGCTGGGAATATTAAAAGCAGGCGGCGCTTATCTGCCGATCGATCCCGCCTATCCGAAACAACGGGTCGAACACATGCTTACCGATAGCGGGGCCGCCATTCTGATAACAGACAAGGGAAGAGCGATCGATTTTGCCTATAACGGGAAAGGGCTGCTGTTGGAAGATATTTTAAATGCGGCTGGCGATACTGCTCCAGCGATCAATAAACCCGACGATCTGTGCTACGTAATGTATACTTCCGGATCTACAGGCCTGCCGAAAGGAGTAATGATAACCCATGGCGCCGTAGTAAATTTCTTTCAGGGTATGAGCCGGAAATTGCCTGCCGGTGAAACAGATTGCCTTTTAGCTGTTACCAGCACTTCCTTTGATATATCGGTCCTGGAATTGTTCTGGACCATCTGTAATGGGATACAAGTGATCGTACACCCATCCGATATTTCATTGAATGGCCTTGACAGATATGTGGATACGGCCGCGGTGAGCCTTGACTTTAGTCTTTTCTTCTTCTCCAGTTATTCAAACGACGGGGATGATAAATATGATCTGCTGCTGGATTCAGTGAAGTATGCGGATAAGCAGGGCTTTAAAGCCGTATGGACTCCGGAACGTCATTTTCATGAATTTGGCGGACTTTTCCCGAATCCTTCCGTATTGAGCTCGGCACTTGCCATGATCACCGAAAAGATCGAATTAAGAAGCGGCAGCGTTGTCCTGCCGCTGCATGACGAAATAAGGATCGCAGAAGAATGGTCTGTGGTCGACAATTTATCCAATGGCCGGGTGGCGCTGTCCTTTGCATCTGGGTGGAACCCAAATGACTTTATATTGTCGGAAGATAATTTCAAAGACCGGCAAACAATCATGTATGAGAAGATCAGGGTTGTAAAAGACCTTTGGAGAGGGGAAAAGATCAGTCGCGTAAATGGTTTTGGCAGCACGACAGAGCTGCGCATATTCCCCGAACCCGTACAAAAAGAATTACCGGTATGGATAACCTCCGGAGGAAGCGCGGACACCTTCATCAGCGCCGGAGCGATCGGTGCGAATATATTGACCCATCTTCTGGGCCAGGATATCGATAGCCTTGCAAAAAATATTCAACTATACCGCGGATCAAGAGCAAAACATGGTTTCGATCCGGAAAAAGGAAAGGTCGCCATTATGCTGCATACCTATATTGGCGAACAGATAGAGGAAGTGGAGAAGATAGTAGAACAACCCTTTATGGAATATTTGAAAAGTTCCCTGGGATTGTCAAAAGTGCTTTTTGAGGAAGAAGGGATCAAAGAAGAGGAATTGCCGGAAGAAGACAGGGCACGGGTCCTGAAAAGCGCCTTCAAACGTTATTATACAACCAGTTCGCTTATTGGCACTAAAAGCAGTTGTGGAGAGATTCTCATGAAGCTGGCCAAGGCGGGTGTGGATGAGATAGCCTGTTTAGTGGATTTCGGTATTGACAAGAATAAGGTGATGGAGGGCTTACAACACCTGAGCGAGTTGAAACGGATGTATGCCGGTATATTCCCGGGGGAGCACCAGCCGGTCACCATGATGCAGTCCACTCCTTCTTTTATAAATCTGCTGGAAAAAGATCCGGGCTCAAAGAAATTCCTGGGGTCTTTGAAAATGCTGCTGATAGGAGGAGAGGCGGTTCCCGAATCGCTGATGCGTAATATCCGGGCCATTACCCGGGCGGCCGTGTTCAATATGTATGGTCCCACAGAAACAACGATCTGGTCCTGTGTGCATGCGTTTGATGATAACGAGGATAAAGTGAGTATCGGCAAGCCTATTGCCAATACGCAGATCTATATCCTGAATAAGGAACTGCAACCCGTGCCCATCGGTGTAACCGGTGATCTGTATATTGGCGGGAGAGGATTATCAAGAGGATATTGGAATAAGCCGGTATTAACAGCACAGCGGTTTATTGACAATCCCTTCCGGCCCGGATCGAAAATGTATCTGACTGGCGATGTAGCCAGATGGACATCGGAAGGCAATCTTGAATTCCTCGGCAGGTCCGACCACCAGGTTAAGATAAGGGGCTACCGGATAGAGCTGGGCGAAATTGAACATACATTGCTTACCTATCCAATGGTAAGAGAAGCCATAGTTGATGTCAGGGAAAAAGAGAGTGTCAAACAGTTAACCGCATACCTGGCAGCAGATCCCGCCATTGACCTGGTGGCCCTGAGAACCCACCTGGCTGACAGCCTTCCTCCCTATATGATACCCGCCCATTTTGTAATAATGGACCGGCTTCCCCTTACATCCAACGGGAAGGTCAACAGAAAAGCCCTGCCTGACCCACAGGATAATGGCATCAGGAACGATTTTGAAGCGCCCGGGACAGAGAACGAGCGATTGCTGGCAGAAGTGTGGTCAAAGGTATTAGGAGTTGGCAATATCAGTATTACAGATAATTTCTTCTCTCTTGGAGGAGATTCCATAAAATCCATTCAGATCATTTCAAGAATGCGAAACGCTGGTTATGAAATATCAGCTAAAGATATCTTCATCAGTCAGACGATCAGGATGCTTGCTCAAAGAGTTAAAAAAACAGGTTCTGTATCGGATCAGTCATTTATCACCGGAACCGGATCGTTAACCCCTATTCAAAGATGGTATTTCGACGGCATTTCACTGGATGCTCATCATTATAATCAGGCCGTCATGCTGTTGTTCCCGAATGGAATATCGAGAGACATCGTGCATACGATCTTCAGAAAGATACAGGAACACCACGATGCATTGCGGATGGTATTTAAGGAAGTCGACGGCTCATTCATCCCCGAAACACGGGGTCCGGACCTTCCGGTTGCCATCAGCGAATCTGATCTGAGAAAGGAACAAGACCAGGCATGGGCGTTGAACCTTTACGCGAACAAAGTACAGTCCGGCATCGATCTGGCTACAGGGCCATTGATGCAACTGGGGTTGTTTCATATGCATGACGGAAGCCGGTTGCTCATTGCCATACATCATCTCGTGGTGGACGGCATATCCTGGAGAATATTGTTTGAGGATATTGAACAGCTTTATCAACAGGTGCTGCATAACAAGCCGCTTTCACTGCCATTGAAAACAGATTCTTTTCAATCCTGGCCCGGTCATCTTTCCAGTTATATGCAATCAAAAACCTGGCAGCAGGCGGCAGTATACTGGCGTAAGTTCGCCAATGACTTCCCGCCCTCAACCATTGATCGGATACCGAGGGATTATCCTGGAGGGATCAATACCGGTGCCGTCAGCAGGATGGAAACATTTATCCTTGATGCGCCCGCAACAATCCGGCTTTTAACGGAAGCACATCATGCTTTTAATACGCGCGTCAACGATCTCATGCTGACCGCCCTATTCCTGAGTGTTAAAAAATTATATAAACATACCAGTCTGATGCTTGACCTGGAGGGGCACGGAAGAGAAGATATCGGACAGGGCATTAATATCAGCCGAACCGTCGGATGGTTCACCAGCATCTTCCGCATACTGATAGAAGGCGGGCAAAAGGACTTGTCGGACAATATCAAAAATATAAAGGAAACCCTGAGACGGATTCCTAATGCCGGCCTCGACTACCTGCTGGTGAAGTATGCCGAAGGATCAGCCGCATCGACAGCCAATCCACAAATGAGTTTTAATTACCTGGGTCAGTTCGATGCGGACATCGAGGGTAATTCTTTTACCATTGTGAGGGGACTGGAAGGTGATATGGTTTCACCCAAAGCAAGTTTACCTTATGATTGGGACATCGTGGGATCGGTAACTGCCGGAGAATTGAAAATGCATCTCCGGTATAGTACGGCGCAGTATAGAGAAGAGACTGTTCATAGCTTTATGAACTGTTATAAGGATAGCCTGCTGGAAGTAATTGATTATTGTTGTTCGTATGGCAGAACAGAACTAACGCCATCGGACATGTCGTACAAAGGGCTGTCCATTGATGCCCTGGATAAGCTGCAGCAGGAATATGCCATTAAGGATATCTATCCCCTGACTCCAACACAGGAAGGAATTCTATATCATTCATTAATAGATAAGGAGGCCAGCCGGTTTAATATACAAACCACCTGCCTGTTGACAGGTGATCTTAACCTGGATGCCATTGGAAAGAGCATGAATTACCTGATGGCCAGGTATGATATCCTTAGGACCATTTTCCTTCATGAAGGATACCAGCAGCATATTCAGGTTGTATTGAAAGATAGAAGGATCGGGCTATCCTGCGAAGATATCCGGGAAGTATTTCCGGAATCGTCAAAAAAGGAACTGATCAGAAAATACCAGCTGCAGGAGCGGGCCAGAGCGTTTGATCCGGACCGTGACGTATTAATGCGGCTGTTGATCATTCGTACAGGAGAGCGGGAATATGAATTCATCTGGAATTATCATCACCTGCTGATGGACGGATGGTGCATCGGCATCCTCGTCAATGAATTTACAACGATCTACCAGCATATGGTGAGCAGAACGGAGATCCGGCTGCCATCTGTGAAGCCTTATTCGCACTACATTGAATGGCTGGGGAACCGGGATAAGGAGGCGTCGGCAGCCTTCTGGGGGCAATACCTGGCAGGCTATGAGAACCGGACTGGTTTGCCAAAGCTGACGACCCTGTCGCAAGGAACAGCAGCGTCTTCCTATGATCAAAAAACATGGCAGGTGATTATAGATCAGGAGCAGACGCAGGGATTGAACCGTTTGTCCCGGCAATATGGGGTAACGATAAATACCATCCTCCAGGGCTGCTGGGGTATCCTGCTGGCTCGTTATAACAATACGGATGATGTCGTTTTCGGATCAGTGGTATCAGGCCGTCCGGCAGAGATCGAGGGAGTAGAAACGATGGTAGGGTTGTTCATTAATACAATACCGGTCAGGATAAAGTATGAAGGCACAGCAACGGCGGGCGATTTTTTACAGGAATTGCAGGCCAGCGCATTGGAGAGTGAATTGTATCATTATCACCCATTGTCGGAGATCCAATCCATGAGGGAGCCGGGAAGGGAGCTGCTGGATCATATCATAGCGTTTGAGAATTTTCCGATAGCGCAGCAGATAGGAAAAGCTGATGGTACATCAACCGGCAAACCATTTGAAATAAGCAACGCGGATTTCTTTGTGCAGGGCAATTATGATCTCGATATCACCATAATGCCATTGGATGAACTGATCATCCAATTTGATTTCAATGCGAACAGGTATGCAGAAAAGACGATTGAAAATGCAGGCACCCAACTGAAAAATATTATCAGTGCAATAGTGGCCAAACCGGATGGACTTTTAAAAGATATTTCGCTGTATGATGAACGGGAGCAGCTGGCGCTGAATGCCTGGCTGACGGCCGATCTGGAGCAAAAAACAACACCCATTCAACTCCGGCTCCACCGGAGTTTCGAAACACACGCGCACCGTTCGGCTATAGAATACAGGGGGAAACAATACAGTTATAAAGAAATAGGCGCCGATGCCGGTAAGATAGCCGCAGCGATAGCTGGTCATGGAATTGCCGAAGGCAGCTTTGTAGGTATTTTCTGCGAAGACCGTCGATGGCTGATCAGTTCCATGCTGGGTATATTACAATCAAGATCTGCATTCGTGCCATTGGAGACAACACTGCCTGGAAGTCGCCTGACATCCATGATCAGCCAGGCAGGTATCCGGTATATCATTACCGATCAGCAACAGACAGACTGCGAAAGAATAGATCCATCTGGAACGATCACCTGGCTGACGATTGACGCGATAGGACACCAGAAAGTAGCACTCCAACAGCTGCGGGATTACAGTCCTGAAGATCAGATCTATGTATATTTCACCTCCGGTTCCACCGGCAATCCAAAAGGAGTAGTAGGCAGGAATAAAGGACTTTCTCATTTTATAGAATGGGAAATAGGAACATTCCACATCGACAGTTCCCACCGGTTCAGCCAGTTTGTGAATCCCGGCTTCGATGCCTTTATGCGCGATATCTTCGTGCCACTCTGTTCAGGTGGTACGATCTGTATACCGGACGAAGAAAATCTGTCCACGGCTCCCAGGATCAGGGCATGGATAGATAGCCAACGCATCGATCTGATCCATTGCGTGCCGAGTTTCTTTAAATTATTCGGGAAAGGCGATTTGCAGGAAGTGCTATATCCCGCTCTGAAATACGTGCTGCTGGCAGGTGAAAAGATATTGCCGTATGAATTACAGGAATGGCACCAGGCTTTTGGAGAAAGGATCCGGCTGGTGAACCTGTACGGCGCTACTGAAACGACCCTCGTCAAAGGATACCGTTTCATCGAAAG
>NZ_JBJMLX010000019.1:0-10414 GCF_045805085.1 Niastella sp. | reverse complement strand
GAAGGCATTCGCGGCTTCCAGGAAGTAAAACCGATGGTGTTTGCAGGTATCTTTCCCGTGGTCACAGACGATTTTGAAGAGCTGCGTGATTGTATGGACAAGCTGCAGCTCAACGATGCTTCGCTCACCTTTGAGCTGGAAACATCGCAGGCGCTGGGTTTTGGTTTCCGTTGCGGTTTCCTGGGCATGCTCCACATGGAGATCATACAGGAGCGCCTGGAGCGCGAGTTCAACCAAACGGTGATCACCACCGTGCCCAACGTAAGCTTTATTGCGTATACCACCAACGGCGAAAGGGTGATTGTCAACAACCCCACACAAATGCCCGACCCGGTACGCATTGACCGCATTGAAGAGCCTTGCATCAAAGCGCAGATCATCACCAAGCCCGATTATATCGGTAATATCATGACGCTTTGCCTGGGCAAACGCGGCATCCTGTTGAACCAAAGCTATCTGACCACAACACGCGTGGAGTTGCAGTTTGAGATGCCCCTGACTGAGATCGTTTTTGATTTCTACGATAAATTAAAGAGCCAGACCCGTGGATACGCATCCTTCGATTACCATCCTATCGGTTACCGTGAAAGCGATATCGTTAAGATGGACATCCTGTTAAACGGAGACAAAGTGGATGCATTGAGCGCATTGATCCATCGTGGCCGCTCGCAGGATTTTGGTCGCAAGCTCTGCGAAAAACTGAAAGAGTTATTACCCCGTCAGCAATTCCAGATTGCCATCCAGGCCGCCGTGGGCGCCAAAGTACTGGCCCGTGAAACCATCAGCGCCATGCGTAAAGACGTTACCGCCAAATGTTATGGTGGTGACATCAGCCGTAAACGTAAACTGTTGGAGAAACAGAAAGAAGGTAAAAAGCGTATGCGCCAGATAGGTAATGTGGAAGTACCGCAGGAAGCTTTCCTGGCTGTGTTGAAGCTGGATGATTGAGACAACCTCAACAAACAACCGAATTATAGCCTTCCCCATGCATCGGGAGGGCTTTTTTATTATCAAGGTGGGGTACCTATAAAATAAAAAAACCGGTAGCTGTTACCACCGGGTCGGTCTAATCCGCAGACTGATCCGCTATAGATATACATTTTTTAAAATATACTCATAAATTTTTTCCCCTTTTGGTAAGTCTGCGTTTTTCAATGTTTATTGTATCTAAATTACATTATGCGAACACCTCTTCAAAAAGGCGAACAGATCTTACTGGTAACTCATACCAGCTGGGTTAAACTCATTGTTCCGGTAATTATAGCATTGGCCAGCTGGGTTGCCTCTTATTTTATTGGCTTTTTAGACCGCTATGGCTGGATTGCCGCCCTCATAGGTTCACTGTATTTTTTAGCGGTATATTTTACATGGAAAGCGAGCATTTGGGTGGTTACCAATTACCGGGTTATTGATGAAGCTGGTTTATTGAATCATTTTGCCAAAGAAAGTCCGCTCGATAAGATAAACAACGTATCATACAACCAATCGCTTTGGGGCCATATCCTGAATTTCGGGCATGTTAAAATTCAAACAGCTGCCCAAATTGGCGCTACAGATTACTTTAACGTGCATGGTCCCAGACACCTGAAAGATACTATTACGCTGGCACAGGCCGATTTTCAAAATATACAACTGGCCAACCAGGCCCAACATATGGCTACCGCCATGGGCATACAAGCCGGAGAGGTTAAATACTCATCTGGCTCAACCAGTAGTGGCATTGCTTCAGAACTGGAAAAGCTGCACCAGTTAAAACAACAGGGCATCATTTCCGAAGAGGAATATATAAAAGCCAAGAATAAATTACTCGGTTAGCGGTTACCCCTTCTTTTTAGGAGTTGTGGCTTTTTTAGGTGGCGTAGGTGGTGAAGGAGTTCCCCCTGCTTCCTTATCCATATTTCGGCGGGAAGCTTCCTCTAATCGCTGCTCATTGGCATTACCTGCATCATCTAAAATGGATGATTCCTTGGGGAAATCGCCGTCTTTCAGCTTAAATTCAAAATCAAGGCGCTCAACATGCACCCATTGGCCATTTTGCCATTTGAACGCTTCAAAATCACCGTCGGGGATATAAGTAGATTTTCTTTCCGGTTCATTACTTTCCGAGATCAGGTGATCAAATATGATCAGGTCTTTATCCGGATCGTAATTAAAGAAAGTTTTAGCTTCTTTTTTATATTCAATATCGAATCGGTTCTGTACAGGCCGCTTAACGGAATCTTCTTTAAACGAGATCACTGAGCCGCCAAAAACCGGTTCTCCACGTTCGTTAAAGTGCATCACCTCCATCCATTTGCGATTGCTGTTTACACTGAAATCGTCAAAGCCCAGTAAGGTATAATATTTTACCCCGTTAAATTCCTTGGGTATTATCTTGTAATAAATGGCGCCAATCCAGTTATTACGGGTACGCACACTATCCAAGGGTTTGGCGGTGAACATGGAATAATCGAACAGCGGGAATAATTTCAGCGAACCATCCGGCATATTCATTTGAATGACTCCCTTCTGCAGATATACATACTCATCTTTCTTCAACTGCCAGGTAAAGATGCGAAAACTACTATCCGGAGAATATAGTTTCGAAATATTCAGCGAGTCGAAGGGGAAATAAAACGAGTTCTTTATTTTCAACGCCCGTACAAAGATGCGGGTGAATACACTGTCTGAGCGAAAGCGGTCGGCCGCCTCCTCACTGAACACCATATTCGCAGATAACTTTTGCAGGGAATCTTCTTTTTTCAGTAACTCTCTGCTATCGGTCTTAGCTACCTTCTGGGCAAATGCCGGCGCAACCCCCATCAGTGCGATCACTAACAGCCAGCAACTAATAAAGTATTTACTATTACGGTTATTCATAGATTTAATTCAACAGTAACCATGGTGATTTTTGTAAAATTACAACCATACCTGCCGGGTTTCCCCAACAGGAACGTGAAAGGGTTGATAAAATTTTATTTCAACTGTAAAGCTTTTGCAAAATCGGGTAATGAATTAAATGCCAGGTCAATAGCAGGGTCGGGGATCGCCTGGTCGGGGTGGGTTGTCTTTACAAATACGGTATGAATTCCACCGTTCCGGCCAAATTTCATATCGCTCATGTTATTTCCCACGATCAATGACTTTTGCAGATCAATGGCGGGGAATTCCTTTTTAGCCTGGTAGATCATCCCCGGGTTGGGTTTGCGATTGGGGTCATAAGGGTCGTTGGCTACACAATAATAGATATGGTCTATACGGCCGCCTGCGTTCACTACATCGCGGGTCATTTGGGTGTGAATATCCTGCAGGGCAGCCTCTGTCATCAATCCACGGCCAACGCCACGCTGGTTGGTGGTTAATATTATCAGGCCAAACAGGTCCGACAATTCCTTTATAGCCTCCAGTACGCCTTCATAAAAAATAAACTCATCGTAGGTATACACATAATCCTCGTACTTCTCAATATTTATTACGCCATCACGATCGAGAAATAAAGTCCAGGATTTGTCAATCTTTGTAAGGTCTAACATTACGTTGGGTTATTACTTACCGGAATTTACCAGCTCCCGGTTTGCTTTTTCAAAATCTTCAGGTATTCCGATGTCAATAAAATATTCATCCTGTACAACGCCATACATAGGCCGTACGGTATATAATTTTTCCAGGTAATCTTTTTCAAAAGAAAATTTCTCTGGTAAACCTTCCTGCAAAAATGGTTCTACCTGTATTGCATAAATGCCGCCATTGATAAGACCGCTTTCATAAAACTGCTTTTCCTTAAAGCTTTTTATAGCGCCATCAGCGGTGATTTCAACCACTCCATAACGATCGAACTGCTGCATAGGCTTTAACGCCAGGGTACAATGCGCCTGGTGTTGTTCGTGAAATGCAGTAAGGGCCGGTAGTTGAATGGAGAACAGGGTATCGCCATTCAGGATCAGCACATTTTTTTCAGTTGCCTGCCTGCAGGCCAGTTGTATAGCGCCGCCGGTACCCAATGGATCTTTTTCAATTACATATTGTTTGTGCAGCGCAGGATATCCGGCTTCCAGGTAGTCCTGTATCACTTCAGATTTATAACCCAGTGAGAAGATGAATTTTTCTACTCCCTGTTTCTGAAAATAACCTATAACGTGCGCCAGGAAAGGCTTGCCTGCCACTGGCGCCATACACTTGGGCAGATCGGGAACGGCACTACGCAGGCGCGTACCCAATCCACCAGCCAGAATGATGCATTCTTTGATCATGTTTCTTTATTTGCCGAAATACTGCTCTTCTACCAACTGACAAATAATATGACCCAGCATAATATGGCTTTCCTGAATGCGGGGCGTATCTTTTGAAGGAACATTTACCAGGTAATCACTGAGCGGTTTTATTTTTCCACCTGTATCACCGGTGAAACCAACTGTGATAATGCCTTTTTCGCGCGCAGCTTCAAATGCTTTTAAAATATTTGTTGAATTACCGGAGGTTGATAAACCTACCAGCACATCGCCCTTTAAGCCAATACCTTTAATTAAACGGGCATATATAACATCAAAGCTGTAATCATTGGCCACGGCGGTTAAATAGGAGGTATTGCAATGCAATGCTTCTGCGGGCAACGCCTCACGATCGGTATAAAAACGGCCGGAAAATTCCGCAGCCAGGTGTTGTGCATCTGCTGCGCTGCCACCATTTCCACAAAAATATACGCGGTTACCATTGCGCAGGGCGCTGGTAATGATGGTTGCCAGTTCGTCAATGGTCCCCAACAAAACGGGGTCCTTCAAAATTGTTTCTTTGGTACTGATCGATGCTTTTATGATGTCAGCGATCTTATTATTCATAGGTTTTAATTTTTTTTAGAGTTTATATAGTCCAGGAAGTCAGGCCATGATCAACAAACTGGTAATTCTTTACAAAACCACCAAACTCCTTTAACTTTTCTATTACCGCATATTTGGAATTGGCAGGGCAATAGAAGGTCATAAATCCACCACCACCGGCGCCGGAGATCTTACCACCGGTAGCACCTGCTTTTTTAGCCGCTGCATAAATTTCATCCATCAACGTATTGGATATGCCTTCCGCCATTTGCTTTTTTTGCTGGAATCCAAAGTCAAGGATCTCGCCAATTTCATGCAACCGGCCTTTTAACAGGGCTTCTTTCATTAATTGCGCCTGGTGCTTAAGCTGGTGCATGGCATCTATTGGCTTTTCTTTTTTCGATACCACGTTCTGGCTTTGCTTTTCAATGATCTTTGCCGATTCGCGGCTGGTAGCCGTATAATACAATACCAGGTTATTTTCCAGTTCAAACAAATACTGTTGTTTTATCCGCAATGGGTTCACCACCACATTATCACCAAAAAACTCCATAAAGTTCACCCCACCAAAAGTGGCGGCATACTGGTCCTGTTTACCACCTGCCATTTTCAGGTCGTTCCGTTCAATTTCATAGGCCAGGTGGGCAATGTCATATTCCCCCAGCGGCAGTCGCAACATCTCTGCAAAGGCGCCTACAATTGCTACCACCAGGGTAGAGGAGGTGCCTAAACCTGACCCCGCGGGTGCATCTACAAAGGTAGACAGCTTAAACCCGGTTTCAGGCATGCCGTATAGTTGTTGAATGCGGTTGTATACACCTTTTAACAGATCGAGTTTGCCATCAACAGGCAGTTCGGTACACCAATCATATTCCTGCGCTTCCTGCCTGTCCATGGCCTGCAGCACGATCTTTTTTTCTGCAACAGGCTGAATATTGGCATAGGCGTACAGCGACACGGTTGCATTGAGAATAGCCCCGCCAAACAGATCGCTGTAGGGACTAACATCAGTGCCGCCTCCTGCCAAACCAATACGTAAGGGTGCTTTGCTTCTGTGGATCATTTATAAAAAGATGTTAAAGTATGATTGGCTTTTTTTCAAATTTCCAGGATAGTCTTAACAAGATTATGCCAGGAATATTTTTCTTTTTCGGTGCGAAGATGCGGTATAAAATATTGTTCTCCAAGTTCAAAATAGCGGGTAATGGCGGCTGCGAGTGAGGCTGGTTCCGGTTCACAAACCAGGCCGGCCTTTTCATTCGGTACCCGTACCGGCAGACTACCCACATTGGTAACGATCATGGGTTTTTCAAAAAAATATGCCAGGGGAGTAACCCCACTTTGGGTAGCATTGCGATAAGGCTGTACCACCACATCGGCCGCGCAGAGATAATATTTCACTTCACTGTCCGGGATAAAATCTGTTTTCAGGATCAAACTATCTTTAATCCCTAATCGCGCTATTTGTTCCTGGTAAGCTTTTTCATCTTCATAAAACTCACCGGCCACCAATAATTTAATGGGCTGTTGTTTCAGCAGGGCCATGGCCTCAAACAGCATATCGAGCCCCTTATAATTACGGATAAAACCAAAGAAAAGAAGGATCTTCTCATTGAGATTAATACCCAGTTTTTCCCTGGCTGCTGACTTTGAGATCGGTTGGCCAAAGTTGTCGTACAGCGGATGCAATACTTCCTTCGCCGGTTTGTTTTTTTCGAATTGGCGTAAATCGGCCATTACTTTATCACTCATGGTGATAAAAGCATCACAACTGTTGAGGAAGTACTTCGTAAATGGGGTATCGAAGGGTCTTTTTTCGTGGGGAATTACATTATCGGCTATAGCAATAATGCGGGTATGTTTGTTCTTTTTTACCCTTCGCAATATAGAACCCAATGCCGGGCCCATCAAAGGGATCCAGAACCGGACTACTATAATATCGGGTCGAATTCTTTTTAATTCATTCCCTACCTGTAACCAGTTCAGGGGATGAACAGAATTTATAACCGGGTATATGTCAATATCGGTTGGCGCAGGATCTGTTGAATACTGCGTTTTACCCGGAAATAAAAAAGAGGGGTATTGCAGTGAAAAGGAATAGATACTACAGGTATGGCCTTCATCAATAAACGCCTTGCACAGCCGCTGGTTAAAAGTGGCTAATCCGCCCCGTAGCGGATGCCCGGGTCCTATGATAACAATCGTTTTATGAGCCATGTTACTCCACCCCAATTTTCTTCTCAATCAAATAATGGTTGCGGCCTGCTGAGTTGCGCGCTATCAGTTCGCCCAAAAATCCGGCAATGAACATCAGCGTACCAATGACCGTCAGCGTTAATGATATATAAAAAACGGGCCGGTTGGTAAGGGCATAATCCGGTTCTATGAACTTGGATGCAACCAGGTATACGATCATTAAAAAACCCAGCAGCAGGATGGCTGAACCAAACAATCCAAAAAAGTGCATGGGTCTTTTGCCGTATTTGCCTACAAACGTAATAGAGGCCAGATCAAGAAAGCCATTTACAAACCGTTCCCAGCCAAATTTGGTAGTGCCGTATTTACGTTTGCGATGTTCTACCACTTTTTCGCCGATCTTTCTAAAGCCGGCCCATTTTGCCAGCACGGGTATATAGCGATGCATTTCACCGTATACTTCAATGCTTTTTACAACTTTAAGCCGATAGGATTTAAGCCCGCAGTTAAAATCGTGCAAATCGATCTTCGACATCCGGCGGGTAGCCCAGTTAAAGAATTTGCTTGGAATATTTTTAGTGAGGGTATTGTCGTACCGTTTCTTTTTCCAACCGCTTACCATGTCGAACTTTTCCTCCATGATCATTTTGTATAGTCCGGGTATTTCATCGGGACTGTCCTGCATGTCGGCATCCATTGTGATCACCACGTTGCCCATAGCGGCTTTAAACCCTTCATTCAATGCGGCTGACTTGCCATAATTGCGTTGAAACCTGATCCCTTTTATATGAGGATTTTTTAACCGGAGTTGTTCTATTACCTCCCAAGAGGTATCGGTACTGCCATCGTCGATCATAATAATTTCATAGGTGAAATTATTGGCAGTAACCACCCGCTCGATCCAGGCACACAATTCGGGCAGCGATTCTTCTTCATTCAACAAAGGAACTACAATGGATATATCCATAGTCTATTGGTTAAAAGAATTTTCAAACGGCGATCGCTTTCTTTTTATGATCGCCGATACAATTAAAGCAACAACGAACCAGAAAATGCAACCAAAAACAAAACCCAGCAACAATCTGCCAATTGTATAATTGTTCTGGTCCAACGTTTTATCAACGGCTTTCTCTATTTCACTTTCGGGTGCGCCAAATTTACGCATCATTTGTTCTGCCTTCTGTGCCGTTTCCTGGGCCAGCGCCTGCCTGAAGGGAACATCAATATAATTAAATAAAATAAACTGGAATATCGTTGCAACCAATGACCCTATTACCAGTATCAGAAAAGTAACTTTTAACGCTTGCGCAAATTCAAGATACCCCTGTTGTTTTCTGATCTGAAGTCCTCCTATTACACAAACAACAATAGGTAAAATCATGCCGCAATAGGCAATGGGGTTTACGAACATTTTTGCACCGCCCAGGTAGAGTATTACTGTAAAAGCAATAGCTACCCCGCCGTTAATAAGTCCATAAAGTACCCCTAGATTTTTAGCGGAGGAAGAGGATTCAACGGTCATACAATTAAGTATTAGTTTAGAATTAAGGTTTCCTTATTAAGTATTCCTTTTACAGCGCCCTGCAGGGATCTGTTTGTAAAGGCTGAGTTCTTTGATTTTGACCGGAAGGATGCGGTTGTATAAGTTACCGGCGCCCCAGGTTCAAACAAAGTAAAGCAGGCAGGTGCATCTTTTTTAATAACCGGGCATTCCAGACCAAAGATCTTCCTTGGATTTATACTCACCAGTTCTACCCACCGGCTTTCAGTTATAACGGGCAGTGCTGTTTTGATGGCGCTGTACGATGTTTCGAGTCCCGTCATGCCGTATTTGGCGTATTCAAATTCCAGCACCTTGCTGTCGTATTCATGTGGCAGGTGATGCGAGGCAATGCAGTCGATGGTTCCATCGAGCACAGCCTGGCGAAGTATTTCCACATCAGTTTTCGTACGCAGGGGCGGATACACTTTCAGGTTGGTATCATATTCCATTAGGTCCTCATCACTGAAAAAAAGATGGTAGGGCGTAACCGAGCAGGTTACCGCCAGTCCGGCTTCTTTGGCCCGGCGAATGTATTCGAGCGATTTGGGCGAGCTAACCCCGGTGAAGTGTAGTTTTGAATCGGCATACCGCACCAGTTTTATGTCGCGGGCTACCTGCAGTTCTTCGGCCATCATGGGTTTGCCTGGCAAACCCAACCGGGTGGAGATGATGCCTTCATGCATGAGGCCATTGGCGCCTATACTTTTATCGTCGGGTATTTGTATTACAATACCGTCAAAAGCTTTTACATACTGGAGGGCTTTCAGCAGCAAACCGGCAGATTGGATCGGGTTCAGGCCATCGCTGAAGGCAACGGCGCCACTGCTGCGCATATCGTACATTTCGGCCAGGTCTTTTCCTTCGGCGCCTTTCGATATCGCCCCAATGGGGTGAACCGTAACCGGCAGCGATCTCGACTTCTGGCTGATGTATTCTGCCTGGGTTTTGCTATCGATAACCGGTTTGGTATTGGGGATCACAAAAACATCGGTGTAACCGCCTGCTGCAGCAGCACGGGCGCCTGTTTCCAGTGTTTCCTTGTATTCATAACCGGGATCGGCAAAATGGGCAAACACATCCACCCAGCCTGGCGACAAATGCAACTGGTTGCCTGTGATAACTTTATCTGCTTCCACTGAAATAGCAGGTTGAATATCCCTGATAACTCCTGATTCAATAAGGACATCCTGCTTTGTGCCGTTAAATGGGGATGATGGGTCAGTAATTATAACCTGTTGAATTAGAATCTTCATTCTCAAAAAGTTGAGCGAAGATAAGGTTTTCTGCTTTAAGTTCTTAATCCTCAGTAGTCTTTAGTTCCTTTTAACCTTTGCCCCCTGCCTTTTGCTCTTTGCCTAATTCACCACATGCACCGGCTTATTATTCAAAAATGCGGCTACATTTTGTACCGTAGTTTCCATCACCCGCTGGCGCGCTTCCTTGCTTATCCAGGCGATGTGTGGAGTAATAAGGCAGTTTTTGGCGGTGAGCAAAGGATTTTGCGGCGAAGGCGGTTCAACCGACAATACGTCCAGCGCAGCCCCGGCAATACGACCACTGTTCAGCGCATCGGCCAGGTGTTGTTCATTGATGAGCTGTCCGCGGGAGGTATTTATAATAAAGGCGCCGGGTTTCATTACCTCAATGATCTCATTATTCACAAAACCCATATTATCCGGCTTCAGCGGGCAATGCAGCGACACATAATCGGCTTTGGCAAATAATTCGGGCAGGGGAACCCATTGGGCAAATGCATTTTCTTTTTGGGAAGGATTATAATAAAGCAGTTCCATCCCAAATGCCTGCGCAATGCGGCCAGTTTGCTGACCAATATTTCCCCAGCCAACAATAGCCAGGGTTTTACCTGCCAGTTCGGTTATGG
>NZ_JBJMLX010000018.1:0-6169 GCF_045805085.1 Niastella sp. | reverse complement strand
GTCGTAATCATTTAATAGCTGATGCAGATTGTCAATGGTGGTGAGTTTTTCAATCAATGAATTAACCGTAAAATAAACTTTATCAATATTGCCTTGCAGGTTTTCCCTGTTTTTCCGGGCTTCTTCCAAAAGGGCCTGTCGTTCCGCTTCGCTGGCGTGCTGCAATTGAAAAATATATCCGCCATCATTTTCAGACTGATATTTTTCCATTTGGTATAAAGGAGAAATATCAACACCAGTGATCTGGCCTATCTGGTCAAGCTCCGGTTCGCCGTTTGATGCATATTGCCGGCACATGAAATTACAGAACGTGCGACTAAGGCTATGTTCTTTAAAATAATCGTATTTCTGATTTTTTTCATATTCCTTCCTGTAAATTTCTTTTATGTCCGTGCCGAGGCTAATATCAAGACCCATTTTATTGCGCTTGTTTAGTGCAAAATAAAATAATATTTCCTGGTAAAACAATGGGAAAAAGCCCCCTTTGCAGGGGCCCTTTATTATTGTTTTATCAGTGTAGTTCGAAGTTTGTCACGCCCCGCAAAGAGGATCAGGTAATATATGCCCGTTGGTAAATTACTGGTTCGTACGGTCATGATGGTTTCGCCCGCCTGCAGGTTTTCTTTTCTTTCCAGCAGGGTGGCGCCAGCCTGGTTCACCAGAATCAACCGGGCATTTTGTGCCTGAGGGAGTGTGATTGATAAAACCATGTCAGATCTTACCGGGTTATTGCTGATTTTCAGTACGGCCATCCGCTCACCACCAATATCCACCTGTAGGGTTGAAGAATAATTGAAGCTTTCATCAATATCTACCTGTTTTAAACGGTAAAAATAAGTGTAACCAGGCTGCACTCCTTTATCGGCGAAAGTGTATAGGTGTTCACCAGCACTGTTTGCTGAAGCTGTTTGTCCTATAATTTTGTAGAAGGCGCCGTCTACAGAACGTTCTATTTCGAAGTGAGATGTATTCAGTTCACCAGTGGTTCGCCAGTGTATGTTCACCTGGCCGTTCTCAAATACGGCATTAGCACTTAACCAAAGCAAAGGAAGTACTGTGCCGGTAGTAAACTGGAATTGACTGCCGGAAATGCCTGGAAATTCAGTACTGGTGGCATCCAAAAAGGCGCCGCCTGCTATTCTTACACTAAACGTTGTATTGGAGGCAAGCGTTGTGCTGGGATTTATGACATAGGCAGTTCCTGAGCCGGTCACCTGTCCACTGGTTACGTTAATGGTTTCAACAACCGAATTATCTGAAGCTTTTATTATGGTGATGTTGCCGGTGTTTTTAGTTACAGATTCAGTAAAGGTCAAATTTATATTAGCATCCCGTAAAACACCGGCTGCGTCGTTGGCAGGATTGGTAGAGGCTAATGTAGGCGGTGAGCCATTCAGCATATAATAGGTTCCGGATGAATTGTCTGCTAACATCCAAAGATCAATGTCGCCATCGCCATCAAAATCGTTTGGTTTATAGTTGCCAAAAACTGCTGCGTCATTCAGGGTTAAACCGGCAAAAGGGGAGGAGCCCTGCGTAAAAGTGGTAAAGCTGCCATTGCCATCGCTTCTGGCATAAGCGAAAGGCGATGTATTACTGGCGGTCTGATATAAAATGTCTGCATCCCCGTCTGCATCAAAATCACCAATTATATTTCTGCCGGTGAACCCCGCAGCAGGAAAAGTAGTTGAGGGTTGCAAGGAAAAGCTGCTTCCGTCATTTCTGAAATATGTACCGGTAGAACTGTTGGCTGTTGCCCAAAGATCGATGTCGCCATCACCATCAAAATCCGCTGCTCTGTAGGTACTTATTTGAGCGGCATCGGGCAGGGTAACACTGCTAAAAGGAGAAGAGTTCTGGGCTACAGTGGTAAAAGTACCGTTGCCATTGCTTCTTGCATAATTAAAACCCGAGGTATTTGTTCCGGTCTGGAATAAAATATCAGCATCCCCATCGCCATCAAAATCTGCCACTGTAATTCTTCCAACAGCCGCCGGATTCGGAAAACCAGTCGTTGATTGTGAAGAAAAACTGCTTCCATCGTTTCTAAAATAAGTTCCTGTACCACCATTAGCAGCTACCCAAAGATCAATATCTCCATCGCCATCATAATCTGCGGGCCTGTAAGAACCGGCAATATTTGCATCAGGCAGGGTAAGACCTGCAAAGGGAGAGGCAGACTGTACAACAATTGTAAAGGTGCCATTATGATTGCTTCTGGCATAATTGAAAGGCGAACCGGCTGAAGTATTAGTCTGGAACAAAATGTCTACATCGCCATCACCATCAAAATCAGCAACAATATTGCGCCCGGCGGATGGAATGTTGGGAAAGGTAGTGGAGGATTGAGACGTATAGGTTTGTGCAGAACTGTGTGAAGTTATAAATAACAAAAGGCCTGCTAATAATATTATAGGGCGGCCTTTAAATGATTGTAATGCTGTATAAACAGGATTCATTTTTTTAAAGGTTAAATATGGTTAATGGTTTAAACGCCTAGCTGGTGGCCAACAGCAATTCCAAACTGTTTTGCATGGCGACCCGGAAAGAAGATGCCATTCAGGTTCATAAAAGTGATTGAACAGCTTCCGTCCAAACAGGCGACTACTAAATTATTTTCAACATTGATGACAGTGCCCGGCTCTTTGTCATGTTGATCGGTACCGATAGTTACATCCAGTATTTTCAATTCAATGCCTTTGTAACTGGTAATAGCTCCCCAGTTCCAGGAGTTGCAGGCCCTGCATAAATTAAAGATGGCTGCTGTTTTCATGGCCGACCAGTTGATTAGTACATCTTTTAATACAGGGCGTGAATAATACCTTGCGGATGCTTCATCCTGCGGGGATTCCATTAGCTTATTCCCATGGAGAAAGCCATTCAATATGAAGTCTATACCTTCCAGCGTGATATTGCTCAGGTATTGATTAATGAAAGAATACGTATAGTGCTCTTCATTAGTGATGCATTTGCGCCATATAATGGCGCCTGCATCTGCTTTGTTGGTAATTCTGTGAATACAAACCTCAATGTTTTTTTCGCCATTCTTAAGTTGCCAAAAAACCGGGCTTGGCCCCCTGTAATTCGGGAGAGCGCCAAAATGAATATTAAATACACCGGATATAAGAGGGCCAAGCCTGGTTATATTGAGTATGCGACCATAGCCCATTATAAAAACTAAATCAGGTCGGTCATTATGTACCCATTCATATATATTGTCTTTAGTTGTTTCTACAACAATAGGTATGCGATAAGCTTCACAAAAAGACAGCATCTGTTTTGTGGTTTCAACTCCCGGTAGCCCTGCATAAAAAAGAGTGACGTTAGCTTTTTTTGAAGCTAAATGATATAAAACGGGTTGGCATATTTCTGCCCCAGAGATCACACCTATTTTCATAATAAGCTTACAACCTTGTTGCAGTACTTATTAACCACGTGACGGGAAAATGCCTTCCAGTGCAATAATGAAATTTACACATTGATAAGGCGGCATATTGTCGTGTGGCTGGCTGCCTCCTGCAATGGAAATGGCATTGGCGGCCATTGTTGTTGCGGCTGAAGTACTGTAACTATCAAAAGGGCTGCCAGTGCTGGGATCAACTAAGACCCCGTTGAAGTTATTTTGAGGCGTACTGGCATTCCCCCCCTGTCCATTGCCTGCACTTACCATATGATTATGCATGGGCATTTGCGTGGGTGACAAGGTAACCGATTCTTCCCCTGATGTTTCACCAAGTACTTTAGTGGTTAGTCCCTGGGCGCTACCCGGGTGCATGGGAAAGCGGCATTGCAGATTCGGCAGTGCAAAGGTAGTTTGGCCGTTGCCGCCATAAGTTGTTCCAAGAAGAGAGAATAACGCAGTGTTTTGAGCAATAGGTAAAATTTGTCCGTTGCAAAGAGCAAAACCTTGTGGGGCAAAGTTGCCTGCAAACATCTTGATTTCGCCAAGATAAGCTTCCATAAAAATTGATTAATGGTTATGAAATAGTGATGTATTGCGCTTGATTAGTAGTAAGTATTCAAGGAATGGGTTTCAGCGGGTGCTTACAAGATGGGTTAAACGAATTCGTTCCTGAAAGTAATTATTGATTTTATAATAACAAAATTAAATTTGTTATTTCTTTAAAGTACAAAATTGTACCGTGATGAGTACAAAAATGAACTTAACACGGACAATTCTCTTTCCCTTAATATATTTGTGTTCTAAATACGAGGCTTAATATGCGTGCAACAATTATTTTATTAGTCAGTACCCTGGTGACAACATTATTTTTCACTACTTCATTTGTAAACACTCCGCTGGGTGACAAACCGCTTAATCATCTTTTCACCGTTGGGGTGGGCGCGGGATTGATAGGCGGGCTATACGATGGTTACTATCCTTACAGAATGCTTAAACAACACGGTGATTTTGGCCTGGGCGCTCCCGATAAACTCGATGGCGAGCTGGTTGTTTTTCAGGGAAAGATCTATCAAACCCAAAGCACCGGCAAAACCTTTATAGTTAACGATAAACAAATGACATCCTTTGCCATGGTTAATTTCTTTCAGCCTGATATAAAGTTTACCATTAGTAGCGCCATAACCAAAGAATCGCTTTTTCATTTTCTGGACAGTGTGTTAACTAATGTTAACGGTCTTTACGCCATACATATTAATGGAAAATTCAGCTATCTTAAAACCAGGGCTTTTCCGCCGGTAAAAGAACATGACCATACCCCGCTGGCATCGATGTTAAACCTGCAGCATTTTTTTGAATTCAATAATGCACAGGGCGACCTGATTGGTTACCGCCTGCCATCTTTCATGGATAACACAAATATTTCAGGCTATCACTTTCATTTTTTGAATGCTCAAAAAGATGCGGGTGGCCATATGATAGATGTTAAAGCCGACAGCATCACTATTGAAATAGACCAAATGGACAGCTACTCCATACAGGTTCCATCAACCACCGATTTTGAACATTTTGATTTTAAAAAGAATCGGGAAGAAGATATTAAAAGTGTGGAAAGGGGGAAGGGAGCGGGAAAATAATAAGAAAGGTTTCTGCAAGATGTTGTTAAATAATACAAATTTACCGATGGGTTCAAAGGTGTAATCACTTTTGCTGAATGTATTGGCTTGCTATTTGCATCTTTTTATAGTAAAGATAAAGTCTATGAAAAAGATACTATTTGCCATTCTGTTGAGCGCTGGTTTAATGAGGGGAGCATCCGCTCAGGAAACAAAAGCAAGCGATGTGCCCGCAGCAGTTAAAACAAATTTTAAAACTGCCTTTCCAAATGCTAAAGATGTTGATTGGAAAACGAAGGAAGGAAAATACAAAGCAAAATTTGAAGTAGATGGTACGGACTATATGGCTTCTTATGGCGCTGATGGCAAAATATTGTCAAAAGGTTTGAAGATAAGACGATCTGAACTACCAACACCAGTGACGGATGCTGTAAAGAATTCCGGCAAAACTATAGATAATGTATACAGGATAGATAAGAACGGGTCCACTTACTACCTGGTAAAACTGGAAGGCGATCAGGATACCAAAGTAATATATACACCTGATGGCCAGATAGCAAAAGAAAAATTGGACGAGTAAATATTTTAGATTGATTTTGATTCCTGAAAACAAAGAGGCCGTTCCGATCATAGGGACGGCCTCTTTGCATTATCGCTGTTCGGCCCATGCCAGGCCATCCGGCGAACGGCCTACTTCCAAATGGCCGGTTACCTCCAATGTTTTGAGATCTATTACTGCAATGTAATTATCGGGTGAACACGCAACAAATGCACGTGAACCATCCGGCACCATTAAAATACCGGCAGCGCCTTTACCAACTTTCACGCGTTTGCGTTCTTTCTGCGATTGTGCATCGTATATGAGCAGATCGCCTGAACTAAGGCTTGTGATGAAGACCATTTTGCCATCGGGTGTAAACTTAAGCCGGTTGGCGCCTACTGCTTTTGCATCGATGGTAGTGATGAGCTTTTCTGTTTCCACATCAATAACGGCAATGCTCCCGTCGTCACTGCCTGCTGTCCACAACTGTTTTCCATTGGGCGATACATCAAAACCTTCACAGCCTCTGGCAACGGGAATGACAGTTTGTGACCAGTCTTCCCGCGGTTTGCCATTACTTGTAAGAATGCTCACCGTGCCGGAGTGCACGTT
>NZ_JBJMLX010000017.1:0-17762 GCF_045805085.1 Niastella sp. | reverse complement strand
CTACCGGGCGCTGCGGTTTAGCAGAAAGGATAAAACACCCTTACCCGGCTACGACCAGGATACATTTGTTGATAACAGCCGTTTTGATGAGCTCACCATAAGCCAGCTTACAACTGATCTTGAAAATGTAAGAAATGCATCTATCAGTTTCATGAATTCATTATCCAAAGCACAGTTGGCGCTTACCGGCACCGCCTGGAAATATGAGCTTCCTGTTGAATCATTTCTGAAGGCAACTATAGGCCATGAATTGCACCACATGGAAGTTTTAAAGCGATTGTACGCGCCTGCGTTCTCTTAAATAACATGAAGTATTACCAACGTACTGCTTCAAACTTCCAGCCGGGCACTACTTTTTGCATTTCTGTTTCATCATCACGTTTGGTTAATCCACAATCCAGGTACTGTTGATGCAACCTGGCCAGGGCCTGTTTATCGAGTTCCACGCCTAAGCCAGGTGCAGAAGGAACGGTAACGGCGCCGTCTTCAAAGTGGAAACGGCCGGCGGTGATCACTTCATCCGATTGCCAGGGATAATGCGTGTCGAGGTCGTAGGGCAAATAGGGCAGGGCCGCGCCCAGATGCACCATAGCCGCCAGCGATATGCCCAGGTGGCTGTTTGAATGCATGGAAAGATGCCGCCCGAACGTGGCGCATATTTTTGATAATTCCATAGAGGCCCGCAATCCACCCCAGAAGTGATGATCGCTGAGAATAATATCTTCTGCACCTACAGCCACACTGCCCGGTATATCGTCGAAGGAAGTGGTGCACATATTTGTCGCCAATGGCGTTTTAAGCGCCTGCCGCACGATCGACATGTTTTTCTGGCCTCGTGTAGGATCTTCGAGGTATTCGATGATGCCTTCCATTTTACGGCCGTATTGGATGGATGTTTCAACCGTCCATAAAGCGTTGGGATCAATACGTAAGGGAATATGCTCGCCAAAGGCATCACGCAGCGCAAAAATGGCTGCTGTTTCCTGGGCCGGTTCAAAAACACCGCCTTTTAATTTTATAGAACGGAACCCGAATTCGGTACACATGGCTTTTGCCTGTTGTACAATACCTTCCGGATCCAGCGCTTTTGCCTGACGGGGCGCACTCCATCCAGTGGCATGTTCATTGATCCTGAATCCAAGCTCGCCGCCGGCGCCTTCATATTTGTAAAAGAGATAGGCTGCAAAGGGAACACGTTCGCGCATCTTTCCACCCAACAGGTCAACTACCGGCAGACCCGTGATCTTTCCAATGATATCCAGACAGGCTACTTCAATTGCACTGAAAATATGCACCAGTTTTCGCTGGTCCCAGGGCGTATCGCCGCGTTGCGATGCCGTTTCTTTACCAAAATAATTCTCCAGCTCGTGGCCAATACTGCTTAACTGTATGGGCGATCTGCCTATGATTAAATGACGGGCCTCTTCAAGCGATTCGTTGATGCTAATATTACCCGGTATTTCACTGACGCCGGAAATATTATCATCAGTGATCAGTTCAACAATGGTACGTAATGCATACGGCGCATGTAAACCTGCTGCGTTCAATAGGGGCGGATCGGTAATGGCTATGGGAGTTACGATCATTTCCCTGATACGAGGTGCGTTTTTAATTTTCATATTAAGGTATAATCTGAGATTTGGATATAATGATTCTCACTGGAATCAAGTAACTGTTACCGGTTTCCGGTTTTCCGGGCCCGGTAACTGGCAACTGGTGACTATTCTATTCCCGACAACTGTTGTATCAGCCAGGCAATGGCGCTGTGGTCCCATTCGCCTTTGCCTTGTGCTATCAGCGCATCCATATGGGCGCTCACCTGTGCCGTGCCGTATAACGGGACTGAAAATTCTTTTCCGGCCTGCAGTGCGATATTCATATCTTTTCGATGCAGTTTTATTTTGAAGCCTGGCGCAAAGTTTTCTTCTATGATCCTTTTGCCATGCAGATCGAGTATGCGGCTCTGTGCAAAACCGCCCAGCAACACTTCACGCATTTTCTCCAGATCAACACCCGCTTTTTTCGCCAGGGCAAAGGCTTCACCTACTGCTTGTATCGTCATACCCACGATCATCTGGTTGCAGGCTTTTGTCATTTGTCCGGCCCCTGCTTCCCCGATATGGACAATATTTTTTCCCATTGCCCTGAACAGGGGTAAGGCCCGCTCAAAAGCCGTCGCATTGCCACCCACCATTATGGATAAAGAAGCTGCAGTGGCGCCAACCTGTCCGCCCGATACGGGCGCATCCAGCGCTTCAACATTTTTTGCTTTTAATAACTGGTAAATCTCTTTGGCGGTTGAAGGCGCAATAGTGCTCATATCGATCAATAAACTACCAGAACGCACACCTTCTATTATTCCTTCCTGCCCTGTAACAATTTCCAGCACTTCGGGCGAATCGGGCAGCATGGTGATAATGATATCACATGCCTGCGCTATGGCTTTACCGGTAGCCATGGCTTTGGCGCCGGCTTCAACCAGTTCGGCAGCGGCTTTATTTTTTTGCAACACACATACAGGGTACCCTGCATGTACCAAATGCAATGCCATGGGCTTTCCCATAATGCCTAACCCAATAAATCCTACTGTTTCCATTATTAATATTTTATCAGTTTATATTCTATACTAACGGCAATAATTTCGCTGCGATCATTATTATAATTAGTCCAGTAAGTCCCATCACCAGCAACATAGGCGCAAAAGCTCTTAAGGTTTCCTTTTCGGTAAGATTGCTCATTTTACAAATGAGCCAGAACCCCGCATCATTCATCCATGGTATCAGTTTCGATCCGCAACCAATGGCCAGCCCTAAATACAATGGATGATAGGGCAAACTGGTATTATGCGTCAATCCCGACAAAATACCTGATGCGGTGATCAATGCCACGGTGGCCGACCCCTGTGCGGTGCGCACAATAGCAGTGATGAAAAAAGCCATCGGTATCAATGCCATCTGGTAATCTTTCGTCCACAGGGCAATGCGCTCACTGATGCCTGTTTGCTGCAGCATGCCGCCAAAAGCGCCGCCGGCTGCAATGATCAGAATGATACCGCCTGCGCTTATTACAGCTCCCTGCACAAATGAGCTTAAACCAGCTGTGCTTTCTTTTTTGTGTACCCTCAGTATTAATAATGCAATGAGCGCACCGATAACCAGGGCGATGTTTCTGTCGCCCATGAATTTTATTATGGCTGCCATTTTCCCCATTCCCTCGCCATGGATGGAGTGCAGCGCTGTATCGGCGCATATAAACACCAATGGTATCAACAGCGGAAGAACAGATAGCCACAGCGGTGGAAGCTGTTTGGTTTCCTGTAACGAAACCGACCTGATATCTTCAAGCTTTGCATCGAGTGAATCTCTTAATTCAACAGGCCATTTTTTGTTTACCCACACGGCGTAGTAATATCCGGCTGTAATGGTGAACAATCCCAGGATGATGCCGGCGATCATCATGGTGCCCATGGCAATATGCATTTCACCGGCGAGGAACAGGGGGCCCGGCGCTGGTGGCACCAATGAGTTGGCCATAGCTGCTCCGCCGGCAATGGCCAGAATGAACAGCAGGTAATTTTTTCCCAGGCGCAGGCTGATCGTTTTCGCCAGGGGCGTCATGAGTAGGATCACCGCATCAAAGAAAACGGGAATACCTACAAAAAAACTGCTTATGATAAATGCTACGGGTGCTTTTTGTAAACCGGTGAGGCGTAAGACCGATCGCACAATGCGTTCTGCAGCGCCGCTTTCGAGCAGGCATTTCCCTATAATGGCCGCCATCCCTATGATGATGCCAATTTTTGAACACGTATTGCCAAATTCCAGCGCTACTCTTTCGCCTATAGAGCGGTTCGCCTGTTGAAGGGCTGCTGCCTGCGTGGCGCCTTTGCTAAGCGCATATTGTTCAACAGCCGATACCGGCGTCATGATAGCCACCACCAGCGCTCCCAGTAAAAGCGCCAGAAAGGGATTCAGTTTTAACCAGATAATGCCACCAGCTACAATGATAATACCGGTAAATAAAATGACGGCGGGTTCAGCGAGGAATAAAGATAAAGTCATGACCGGCCGGTTTTTCCTGAGCTCCGTAAAGTTTGTAAGGTATGGGCCATGTTGCGCGCGGCATCCGCAACAAATGTAGCGTCGGCGCCGCAGGCGATCATGCGTATGCCCATGCTGCTATAGCGGGTATATTCATCAGGATTAAAGAACAATATGCCTGTGGCCTTTCCTGCTTTATTAGCAGCATCTACCGTTACCTTTACTGCATCTATGAACAACGGATGATCGAACTGGCCAAAAATGCCGAGGGCCATGGTTAAATCGGCCGGACCAATAAACAACACATCAACGCCATCGAGGGCGGCAATTTCATCGAGGTGAGCAAGCACTTCGATGGTCTCTATCTGAACAATGCCAACAATATTTTCTTTTGCCTGCTGATAGTAGGTTTGAAAATGTTGTCCGAACCCAGTTGCACGCACCATTTTGGCAACGCCGCGGGTGCCATCGGGTGGATAATGCAACCCGCTGGCCACAGCAGCTGCTTCGGCAGTATTGGTAATGCGGGGGCACATAATGCCTTCGGCGCCCATATCGAGGATGCGATGGATCCGTTGCCGCTGAGCGCTTTCAATGCGTACGATTGCAGCGGCCGGTGTATGCTCAAGCGCCTGCAACTGGTGGTATACATCCTTTTCGCTGCCTGCGCCATGTTCAAGATCTATCAGCACCCAGTCGAATCCCGACAATCCCACAATCTCTGCGGTTACGGCACTGCCTAAATTTAACCAACAGCCATGCAGGGTAGCACCCTGCTGCAGTCGTTTTTTTAATTGCTTCATATGGCATTTTAACTGTAGTTAAAGAACTCCTAAATTAAAGAGATATAATTTACGTAATTATCTCATTCTAACACATCGATTAGCTTTTTTGGCAATACCAGTTTGCAGCCAAAGTAGCGAAACTGCAGTTAAGGCGGTATGCGATCAGTTGGGGTATTGGGAGAGGGCACAAAAAAAGGCGTCCCGACTTGTGGGGACGCCTTGTAAAAATGTTTTTATGCTTTTACAGAAACTTCAGCACTTCTGCGCCAATGGCGTCTGTACCTAATATTTTATCTGCAGGGGTTTGCGCATCGGCAATATCCCGGGTGCGGAAACCTGCTTTCAATACTTTATCTACTGCACTAATCACCGCTTCTGATTCGGCTTTCATGCCAAATGAAATATCCAGCAGCAGGGCAGCTGATAAAATAGACGCCAGCGGATTGGCTACGCCTTTACCGGTGATATCATGCGCTGAACCGTGAATGGGTTCGTATACACCGGTACCATCGCCTATAGAGGCGGAGGCCAGCATACCCATTGAACCGGCAATCTGTGATGCCTCATCGGTAAGGATGTCGCCAAACAGGTTGGCAGTTACCACCACATCAAAACGGCGGGGATCTTTTATCAGCAACATAGCTGTAGCATCAACAAACTGATGTTCTACTTCTACATCCGGATATTCTTTGGCTACCTTTTGTACCACTTCACGCCACAAACGGCTTGTTTCAATTACGTTGGCTTTATCAACCGAGCACAGTTTCTTTCTTCTGGTACGGGCTGCTTCAAATGCTTTACGGGCAATGCGCTCTACTTCGTAGCGGCTATATTCTGCTATGTCGTAAGCGGTGTCGCCGTTGTTCTTTCTACCTTTCTCCCCAAAATAAATATCACCGGTGAGCTCACGGAAGAACAGGATATCGGCTCCTTTTAATATTTCGGGTTTAATGCTGGAAGCGCCCAATAACTCATCGAATAATTTAATGGGGCGTAAGTTGGCGTACAAGCCCAGTTCTTTACGCATTTTCAATAATCCCTGCTCGGGACGTACTTTGGCAGATGGATCGTTATCGTATTTGGGATGACCTACTGCACCAAACAACACCGCGTCTGATTTGCGCATTTTCTCCAGTGATTCATCGGGCAGGGGATTACCGGTTGCCTCAATGGCCACATGGCCTATCAATGCTTCGTCGTATGTAAAGGTGTGTCCGAATTTTGCAGCAATCTTGTCTAACACTTTTTTACCAACTGCTGTTACTTCCTGTCCAATACCGTCGCCAGGAACGATGAGTATGTGCTTGCTTGCCATGTATTACTTTAATATTGATTTTTCTATGAAATAAGCCTTAAATCAGGTTCAACATCTTTTGCGTGGCCTTAATAGCCGCAACAGTTTGGTCACTGTCCAGTCCGCGGGTTTTAAACTCCCTGCCATTATTATTCCAGGTGATAACGGTTTCGCACAAGGCATCGCTTTTTCCGCCAGGCGGAATGCGCACGGCATAATCCGTTAACATAGGCAGGTCTTTTTTCATTTTCTTATATACCTTTTTCAGGGCATTTACAAAGGCATCGTATTGTCCGTCGCCTTGCGCATGCTCTTCATATAATTCGCCATTGATAGACATTTCCAGTGTTACCGAAGGACGAAGGTTTTTTGAATGGGTAAGCACGTAATTCTCGATCAGTACTTTTTCTTCAATATTCCTGCTGTCGATCACATCGGAGATGATGTACGGCAGATCGGCCTGGGTAACTACTTCTTTTTTATCGCCCAGCTCAATGATGCGCTGGGTAACCTTTTTCAGGTCGGGTTCGCTTAACTGGATGCCCAGTTGCGCCAGGTTGTTTTCAATATTGGCCTTGCCACTGGTTTTGCCCAGCGCATATTTACGGGTACGGCCAAAGCGTTCAGGCATCAGGTCGCTGAAGTACAATTTGTTCTTCTTGTCGCCATCCGCATGGATACCGGCTGTTTGCGTAAACACGTTTTCACCTACTACCGGTTTGTTCACCGGGATGCGAAAACCTGAAAATGTTTCCACCAGTTTACTTACCCGGTATAAGGAGGCTTCTACTACCGAAGTTTTTACTTCGGGCATAAAATCGTTCAACACCGCTATGGCACTGGCCAGGGGAGCATTGCCTGCTCTTTCGCCCATACCATTGATGGTGAGGTGTATGCCATGGGCGCCGGCTTTTACGCCTTCCAGCACATTGGCTGTACCCAGGTCATAATCGTTATGTGCGTGAAAATCGAAATGCGTATCGGGATAACGTTGTACAATAGCAGCAATGTAGTCAAATGATTCCGAGGGGGTGAGTATCCCCAGTGTATCGGGCAGCATTACGCGTTTAACCGGCTGCTTTTGCAGGAAGTCGAGGTATTGGAATACATACTCTTTTGAATGGCGCATTCCATTGCTCCAGTCTTCGAGGTATACATTCACCTCAATCCCTTTTTTCCTGGCCAGTTTCACCACTTCCTCAATTTCAGCAAAGTGTTGTTCGGGCTTTTTCTTTAACTGGTGGGTGAGGTGGTTCAATGAGCCCTTGGTTAGCAGGTTCATTACTTTGGCGCCGGCCTGTTGCATCCATTGTATAGATACATCGCCGTCAACAAAGGTGAGCACCTCTACCTGGTTCAAAAAGCCATTGGCTTTTGCCCATTTGGTAATGGCTTTTACCGCTTCAAATTCGCCTTCGCTTACCCGGGCGGACGCAATTTCAATGCGGTCAACTTTTACCTCTGTTAATAATAGCTGGGCAATCGTAAGCTTTTCGGTGGGAGAGAACGACACGCCGCTGGTTTGTTCACCATCGCGGAGTGTGGTATCCATGATCTCTATGTGTCGCTGGTCAGCAGGCATAGTAAATGAGAAATGAGAAATTAAAAATGAGAAATGAAAAAGTAAACAACTCTTGCGCGCTTACTTTTTCACTTCTTATTCCTTATTTTAAATTTTTAATTTATTCTAATAGATACTTTTTTCTGCGTGTGTCTTGATATCTGAACTCAGGCTTTGCAGGTAATCGATATCATCGTAGCCATTTGTCATGTTGTGCTTCTTGTAGCCATTGATCTCGAACGACTCAGATGCCCCATCACCCACAATAGTGATCTTTTGCTCGGGAAGATTTACTTCCAGTTCAGTTTTGGGATTGGCTTCAATAGCTTTGAAGATCTTGTCGAGGAATGCTTCACTTACCTGTACCGGTAAGATGCCGATGTTTAAAGAGTTGTTCTTGAAAATATCGGCAAAAAAGCTGCTCACCACGCAACGGAAACCATAATCGTAGATGGCCCAGGCAGCGTGCTCGCGGCTACTACCACTACCGAAGTTTTTACCACCTACCAGTATTTTACCGGTATAAATGGGATTGTTCAGCACGAAGTCTTTTTTCGCAGTGCCGTCATTTTCATAACGCCAGTCGCGGAACAGGTTATCACCAAATCCCTTGCGCTCGGTAGCCTTTAAAAAACGGGCCGGAATGATCTGGTCGGTATCTACGTTTTCGATTGGCATAGGTACCGCCGTGCTCTTTAAAACTGTGAATTTATCGTAAGCCATTGTTAAGTTCTACGTTTTTAATTCTGTGTTCTTAGTTACCGGTAATCATTAGATCAACTCGCGGGGGTCAGTTACAAAACCTGTAACTGCTGCTGCGGCTGCAACCAGCGGACTGGCCAACAATGTTCTGGCGCCAGGACCCTGACGGCCTTCAAAGTTGCGGTTGCTGGTGCTCACTGCATACTTGCCGGCGGGGATCTTGTCGTCATTCATCGCCAAACAAGCTGAACAACCGGGTTGACGTAATTGAAAACCTGCTGCCAGCAAAATATCCAGGATGCCTTCATCCTTGATCTGCTGTTCAACAATGTGCGAACCGGGAACTATCCATGCAGTTACATGATCTGCTTTTTTACGGCCCTTGATAACCGATGCAAAAGCACGGAAATCCTCGATGCGGCCATTGGTACAGCTTCCAATGAACACGTAATCGATCTTTTTGCCGATCATGTTATCATCCTCATGAAAATCCATATAGGCTAAAGACTTATCGAAGCTGGCTTTGCTGCTGCCAATTTGCTTGGCAGAAGGAATATGCTGGGTAATGCCGATACCCATACCCGGGTTGGTACCATAGGTGATCATGGGTTCAATATCGGCAGCACTGAACTCATATTCTTTATCGAAGAAAGCGCCTTCCTCAGTTTTCAGCGTTTTCCAGTAAGCCAACGCTTTATCCCAGGCTTCGCCTTTGGGGGCTTTCTCACGACCTTTAATATAGTTGAAAGTGGTTTCGTCAGGAGCAATCATTCCACCACGGGCGCCCATTTCAATACTCATGTTACACACGGTCATGCGGCCTTCCATGGTCATATTTTCGAATACGTCGCCGGCAAATTCAACAAAATAACCGGTAGCGCCGGCGGCAGTGAGCTTTGAAATGATGTACAACACCACGTCTTTAGGCACAATGCCTTTACCCAGTTTGCCATTTACCTTAATACGCATTTTCTTGGGGCGGGGCTGCATAATACACTGGCTGCTGAGTACCATCTCAACTTCAGAAGTACCAATACCAAATGCAATAGCGCCAAAAGCACCATGGGTAGAAGTATGCGAATCGCCGCAAACGATGGTCATGCCTGGCAGGGTAATACCGTTTTCGGGACCCACAACGTGCACGATACCATTTTTAGGATTGCCCAGTCCCCAGTGTGAAATACCATACTTAGCCGAGTTCCTTTCCAGGGCTTTCAGCTGGTTGGCCGACAGGGGGTCCTGTACCGGCAAATGCTGGTTAATGGTGGGGGTATTATGATCGGCGGTAGCAAAGGTTTTTTCGGGGAACATCACTTTCAATCCCCGGCTTTCCAGACCCAAAAATGCAACGGGGCTGGTTACCTCATGAATAAAATGCCGGTCAATAAACAACACATCGGGGCCATCTTCTATATGCCTGACCACATGCGAATCCCATACTTTGTCGAATAATGCAGCGGGGGTTTTGCTCATTTTATATAATTTAAATCAAGTTGCAAAATTCTTAAAAAATAGTCAGATTATAAGGGCTTTAAATGTATTTTTTCTAATAGTGGAGTTAAAAATGAAAAAATATCAAATTCTGCCTCTATCTGTTGAACAAACCGCCGAATGTTACCCTATCATTAAAAAATTTGCAAAGGAAGCAGGTTAAAAACCAGATATTTTAATGAATTTCAGGCACCAAACAGGCTCATAGTATTAACAATAAAGCCATTAATTCGTTCAAAATGAAAAAGTAACCGGTTCTTTCTACGATCTTACCACCGGTTTTCGGCCTAACTATTTTTTTGCTACCTTGAGCCCCTTCTAAGCAATTCCCAACCAAATTTCATTAGCGTACCCGCATGCTTCGTTCCGTCATTCGACGGGAGGCATGAATACTTGTTTATCATAAAATCAACTGTTCAATATGAAATTTGCTACGCTTGCTTGTTCCTTTATTTGTTGCCTAAGCTTTTCTTTTGCACAACAACCTGCTTACAGAGACGCCAAACAACCCATTGCCAAACGGGTGTTTGACCTGCTTTCGCGCATGACGCTGGAAGAAAAAGTGGCCCAGTTGCAAACCATGCATGCCGGCAGGCCAAAACTGGATGATAACCTGTTCAACAATCCGGCTAAACTGGATTCCCTGTATAAAAACGGGATGGGCATGATAAATCCCGCCTTTGATGAAACCCTGGAAGTCACTATTGCCGCCCGCAACAGGTTGCAGGATTACCTGCTGCATAAGACCCGGCTGGGTATTCCCATTATTTTTATTGATGAAGCCCATCACGGACTGGTTCAACGCGAGGTGGATGTATTTCCGCATGGTATTGGTTTAGCCTGCTCCTGGGACCCTGAACTGTTGGAAAAAATATATACTCATGCGGCCAAACAGGCCCGTGTACGCGGAACCAGCCTGGTACTGGCGCCGGTGGTAGATGTTTGTCGCGACCCTCGTTGGGGTAGAACCGGGGAAACGCTGGGCGAAGACCCTTATTTATGCGGAACCCTGGGAAGCGCGATCGTAAAAGGTTTTCAGGGCAGTAATAATGGAACCATTGCGGTGGATCATGTGGCCGCCACGCTGAAACATTTTTCAGGCCACGGCCAGTCAGAGGGCGGCGACAACCAGGCGCCCGCCAACTATTCATTACGGATTATTCGCGAGGCGCATATGGAACCTTTCCGGCTGTGCATAAAGAACGCCAATCCCGCCGGCATTATGGCTTCTTATAATGAGATCGATGGTGTTCCTTCCCATGCCAATAAATGGTTATTGAAAGATGTGTTACGCAAGGAGTGGAATTATAATGGGGTAGTGGTGAGCGACTGGTTTGGGATTGACCAGTTGTGGAATAAACATTTTGTAGCCACCGATCAAAAAGCGGCTGCGCTCAAAGCGTTCAATGCCGGGGTAACTTCCGATTTGCCTTATGGCGTTAACTACCGTCACCTGGGAGAGTTGGTAAAAGAAAACAAGCTCAGCACCAAAGCGCTGGATAGCGCCGTGGCCAGAGTACTTGAATTGAAATTCAAACTGGGACTGTTCGATGAGCAACAACCCATTGACCTGGGGAAAGCAAAACAAAACGCCGCCAGCACCGATGGGCGCGCGCTGGCTTTGAAAATTGCCGAAGAGTCGATGGTATTATTAAAGAACACGAACAACCTGTTACCGCTTAAAAAAGATCAGTATAAAAAGATAGCAGTTATTGGCCCCATGGCCGCTACCAATTACCTGGGTGATTATTCCGGCCTGCCTTCTAAAAACGTTTCGTTGCTGGAAGGGATAAAGAATAAGGTACAGGGCGCCGCTGAAGTGCTGTATGCAAAAGGCTGCCGCATTACTGCCAATGGCGATACCATTAGCCAGAACAATTATCAGTATATCGATACCATCATCTTTCCATCCGCAGCAGAAAATGCGCAATTAATAGACGAAGCTGTTAAAACAGCGCAACAGGCCGATGTGGTAGTGCTGGCTATTGGCGAGAACGAACAGTTATCGCGCGAAACCTGGGGCCCTAATCACTTTGGCGATATGCCCGACCTGCGGTTGCAAAGCCAGCAGGAAGACCTGGTAAAAGCCATTGTGGCCACGGGGAAACCGGTGATTGTTTATTTAACGCATGGCCGTCCGCTGGCCATTCCGGCCGTGGCGCAACAAGTGCCTGCCATGGTAGATGGCTGGTTTATGGGCGAGGAAGCCGGCAATGCCTTCGCCAATATCCTGTTTGGCGATGTTAACCCATCCGGTAAAATAACCATTACCTACCCGCGCTCCACCGGGCAGGTGCCGGTTTATTACAATCACAAACCGAGTGCGCAATATTTTAATTATGTAACAGAAGAAAAATCGCCCCTGTTCCCATTTGGCTATGGCTTAAGCTATACCACTTTTAATTATTCAAAGCCCCGGGTGTTGCTGGCCACTGCCACCGCTAAAAAAACAGGCGGTACCTCGGAGCCAACAGAAAAGGTGTATGGAACAGTTGAGGTGGATGTTACCAATACAGGAAATACAAAAGGCGATGAAATTGTGCAATTATACATTCATCAAAAAGTAAGCAGCGTAACGCGGCCGGTAAAAGAGTTGAAAGATTTTGCCCGCATTACGCTCGACCCCGGACAAACAAAAAAAGTTTCCTTTACCATTGATGCCAGCAAGCTCGCCTTCTGGAATGCCGATATGCATTATGTTGTAGAAGATGGCATTTTTGAATGTATGGTTGGACGCAGTTCCACCGACGTTCAAAAGGTTGAGTTGAAAGTTGGCCAGTAAGTATAAACCCTGAAAAACAAAATCCCGTCTACCGCCCGTCGGTATGACGGGATTTATTTTTTATGATCTACAAAAAATATTATTTACATTTGTTACGCCTCTTGCGATTGCGCCATTTAATGACCATGCCCAGGTCTGTATTGGGCGGCTCGATTGTTTGTCATTCATGAAAGTTCTCCTCCTTTAATCATTCCTAATAATACTGATTCTTAACATCTTTTAATTTTTTCGGGTAGCCGGAATAGATTCCCGTTGCTATATTCGCGGTCCTAAAAAAACCTAAAGAAACGACCATGAGATCAGTATCTGTTGTATTACTTCTATTCCTGGCGGTGTGCAGCCAGGCACAGGTAGAACAGGGAGCAGCGACACCCGCGCCGCCACCTCCGCCCGAAAAAGACGCGTTAAAAATTAACCTGAACGCAGACGGCAGCCATTATTTTCAATTCACGGTGATGAACCAGACCTGGGTCCGGTTTAATGAAAGCAACCCTTACACGTTGGTGGAGGGCAGGCCAAAGGATAATACGGTTGATATCGGGTTACGCCGCACCCGCTTCCAGGCGTTTGGCCAGCTGACCGATAAGGTCTTTATTTATTTCCAGTTTGGGATGAACAATTTCAACAGCCAGTTCAATACCGGCTCCAACCGAAAACTGGCAGCCTTTTTTCATGATGCTCTGTGTGAATACAAAGTATCGAAAGGCAACCAATTGAAAATAGGCGGCGGGCTTACCATTGCCAATGGCCTGTCTCGTTTTTCGCAACCCAGCGTTAGTAGTATAATGACCATGGATGTGCCGGTGTTTGCGCAGACTACTGTTGACCAAACAGATCAGTTCAGTCGTAAACTCAGCATCTATGCCCGTGGCCAGGTTGGTAAATTCGACTACCGGTTCATACTCAGTGATCCTTTCCCCATCACATCTTCCGGTACTGCCAATGAATACAACCTGGATGCATCCTTTGCAACCATGGGGCACCAGTTACAGCCACAAGCCTACATTATTTACCAGTTCTTCGACCATGAAAACCACACTACCCCTTACATGACAGGTACCTATTTGGGTAAGAAAAAGATCTTCAACATCGCAGTAGGCGGTATTTTTCAAAAAGATGCCACGTGGCACCGGGAAAGTATAGCTGTCCCCGACACCATTTATCAGGATATGAAATTGTTTGCCGTGGAAAGTTTTCTCGATATGCCCTTGAGCAGCAGGCAGGATGCCATCTCTGCTTACGCCGGTTTTTTTAACACCGACTATGGCAGGGATTATCTGCGTTACAATGGTTCTATGAATCCGGCCAACGGCTCGCGTGGCCTCGATGGGATTCCATTTCACGGGCCAACGCAAGGCAATACCTATCCCATGTTTGGAACCGGTAAGGTGATTTATGCCCAGCTTGGTTATCTGCTTCCTGAAAATTTCCTGAAAGCAAAAAGCCGCTTTATGCCGTATGTCACCTTCACCAATGCCAAATTCGATCGGTTGTTGGGACAAAAAATGAACGTATATAATGCCGGGATCAACTGCCTGCTCAATGGACATAAATCAAAGTTCACACTCGACTGGCAGAACCGCCCAACGTATACGCAGGATTTTATCACTAATAAAGTCATAAAAGGATCGAGAAAGAATAGCGTGGTGTTGCAGTATCAGATCTTCTTTTAGTTGAATGGTGAATTCATTATCTTGCCTCCTCAATCACACATAATAATTATACCAGATGATCCTCGATTTGCTGTCAAACGCACATTTGTATTACAACCAGGGACCCTTGTTTAAAAAAGCTTTTGAGTATTTGGCCCAGACCGATTTTTCGAAAGTAGAAAAAGGAAAATATGAACTGGAGGGGCAAAACCTGTTTGCCATCGTGAATGAATACGATACTGTAAGTGCTGACAACGAGCAAATGGAATCGCATAAAAAATATATAGATATTCAATACATCGTTGCAGGCGCAGAGCGTATTGGTCATGATTTTCTGAAAGCACAAATGCCTTCCAAAGCTTACGACAACGAAAAAGACTTTATGTTGTTTGGCGAAAAGCCAACCTTCTTCTCCGTATTACAGCAAGGCATGTTTGCTATTTTCTTTCCGCACGATCTGCATATGCCGAATATTAAGATCGATGCGCCTTCGTATGTAAAGAAGGTAGTGATTAAGGTAGCAGTAAATTAAAGATCCCGTTACAAGTTTCAGGTTACAGGTTGAACGGCCTTGTAACCTGAAACTTGCAACCTGAAACATCTCCTTACTATTTACTATTTAATTTTTGAATCACCAGTTTACCTACTTTCCCCCCAACCACCAACCCATTATCGATCGCATCCATAAAATGAATGCCGCCGTAAAACCTGCTGATGGCAGCTTCCTGCGCAGCTTGTTGAAAAGAGGTAAATGAGCGTGGCGGTAAGCCATAGGCCACCTCAACGCTATCGGTATAAGAAAAATTGTTACCAAAGAAATGGGTGAGAATGGTGGCAGAACAGGCAGAGATAACCGAATGTCCGCTCAGGTATTCAGGGAATGGGGGTGTTTGCAGCACCGGTACCCATTGCGGATCTATGTATTTGCGAATGGCTGTTTCGGGACGGATGCGGTTACTACGGTATTTTTCATCCCAGCAACAAATAAAAGCATCCAGCAAACCAACTGCAACACTGGTATAAATTTGCATCGCATCATCAAAATGTTTACCGGCCTTTTCACAGGCTATACCAGTGATGCCCAGCCAGTGGGCGCCCGGTGATATTTTCTTTCTGCTTAAGATCAAATGACCATCGTCCTGGATGGCAAACGGGTTACAATCCCAAAAGGCGGCAATAATGCGGTGTTCTTCCGGCACCTGTTTCCCTTCGGTATAATTTGCCAACAATAACTTGTAGAACGCGGTCTTTTTTCCGGTAGAGAACGCCACTGGTGGCGGTGCAGGAAATTGCGTGCAGGAATCCAACGCCAGGGTACGCACGGTATTGAAATAAGGTTCCACTGCCGGTAAAAAAGCCGGCGGGGTAGGGTACCAGCATCCTTCTCTATCAATTGGGGTATAGCGTGGGTAATTACTGATCATGTTGTAACGATCGGATTTGGCGTACGCCAGTATTTTCTTACTGACGGCTATGGCATACCGCTTCGAATTGCTGATTACGGCATCATCATATCCTAACTGGCGGCAGCTATCCAGCAATTGTTGTTCGTAGGCGGCTAACAATTTTCCCGAAGGCTGCATTTTCTGTGCTGTTTGTAACATGGCCAATACCGCACTCAACGATACATCATATTGTTGAATGGAATCTTGTTTCTTTAGATTAGGATAGTCGGTTAGTACTCCATGCATGCTTTTGAATGCCGGATTGTTTTGCGCAACCACTTCATAACCGGCCAAACAGGCATACGAAAAAAATCGGGCAGCCAGCGGCGGATTAGTAATGTCGTGGATCATCACTTCCGTCATTTGGGTAATTACCTGGCCAATAACTTGCGTTGTTACTGCGGGTGGTTGCTTTGGATGCGAAATGCAGCCAGAAAATTCAATCATAAGCAGCATGATAAGGTAAATGGATCTATTTATTTTTCTCATAGGCTTTTACAGGTTGCTGGTTGATGCCAAATAATAACTGGTTATTGATGGAAAGCACACTGCGCACATCGCCTTTAAGATAAAAACCCGATCGTTGCTGATCGATATATGTAAACCCGCCTTTACCGTCGTTTTGTAATAACACGCCATAGTTGGCATCGTATTTACCCGGACGCAATCTGGCCCGGTTCATATTGCCACAGAGCAAAAGGTCTTCATGGCCATCGTTGTTATAATCGAGCGGGGTGATGGTATAAACGGGCGCATATTGAGTCTGTATAGGCAAAGTGTGTAATTGGTACTTGCCGTCCGGACTGCTTTCAAACAAGGCCGTTTGTAAGTAATTCGCCTGTAAACGGTTCACGCCTTTCAATTCCTCGGGGGTGAAGATCTCCTGCAGGGTAGCATCTGCATAGCTTTTGTAATCGGTAAAACGCGTACGCATCATGCTTATCTGGTCGAGCAACTCATCGCGGGTACAGTAAGGATATGATTTGCCCTGGATATAAAAACAAAACAGGGGATCGATGGCGCCATTGTCGTCAAAGTCTTTATAATACAGATCGGCGGGTGCTGCATCGCTGGCCCTGCATTGCGTATTCAAACCCAGGTTACCGATAACCAGGTCGGGTTTGCCATCCATATTAAAATCACCGGTAATAATTTTATTCCACCAGCCACGATAGGGCGTCCTGAAATAGTTTGTTGTTTGGTCCTGCAATTGATGATTAACATTGATGTAAACCGTTACCGGCATCCATTCCCCAACAACAACCAGGTCTTTTTGCGCGTCCTTGTTCAGGTCTATCCAGAGAGCGTCGGTAATCATCCCGGCTTTTGCCAGTGATGGCGCTATACTGGTGATTTGATTGGTAAAATGTCCTTTACCATCATTGATGAGTAGAAAGCTCTCAGGGGTTTCGGGATAACGGCCGGGAATTACCCGTCCGCCAACAAACAGATCGGGGTATCCATCATTATTGAGATCATTTACCCGCACACAACTTTTGCTAACACGCATAACGGGTAATGCATTGGTGCTTTTGGTAAAATTGGCTTTGCCATCATTGAGGTATAAGCGGTCCTGCAACAACGGGTCATTGGGCAGGTAATTATGAAAACCGCCGCTGGCAACATAAATGTCTTTATACCCATCGCCATTCACATCAACGATAACGGCATCTGCATCCTCACAAGACCCGTCCAACTCAAAAGCCGGTTCTTTCTTTGGCTGGAACCGGCCATCTTTCTGTTGCAGGTACAAAACGGCCGCCTGGCCGCTGCCACCGCCAGCGTAAATGTCTTCGAGCCCATCGCCATTCACATCGCCTTTTACCAGGCAGGGACCACTAAACGACAATGGACATACCAGCAAGGGCTGTCGCTTGAAATCGTTGATAGTGTTTACCGGTGATTTAAATGGCAATGGTGAATTAACGGCAGTAAACAGGGTGGGGGAGACCGCTGTTGCTTGAATGATATTTGTGGCCGCTTTTTCATCTGCTACTAAAAGCTGATCGG
>NZ_JBJMLX010000016.1:0-6281 GCF_045805085.1 Niastella sp. | reverse complement strand
TTCTATTCTTCACGGACTGTTACCTGAATGCGCGTTTACTAAATTAGGGAACCGCCGTATACCGAACGGTACGTACGGTGGTGGGAGAGGTCGGCGTAGGAACTAATCCTACGCCACCTACTCGATTGAAGGCCTGAATACTCAGGAGGGAAGACTATCAAAAGAATTAGCGTTCCCCGTTTAGCGTTCTAAATCAACCAATTAATAATTCATGTTGTTAATATATTTTTCGTAATTTCAACCAGTCCAACAGGTTACGGACTTATGTCCCATATAAGATTCTGATAGTACACCCGGTTTTAAGATTCCTGACAATAAATTGGTGCAGCACCGGTAGTAATAAGAAATAACCGGCGCTAAAAATTAGCAGGAAAGGTCTGTAGTAGCAATTTCTATACCCACAGCAATTACAAGCGTAATGCTGCTGATTAATTACTATTGCTATGAAGTTTATCCAAAACCTGTCTATCAGGAACAAATTACTGCTTGTTTCCCTCGTTCCCCTGGGGGCATTGCTGTACTTTCTCGCCACCGATGTAGCTGACAAAATTACCAAACGCGATAACCTGCGCCGGGTTCATGATTATGTAACGGAAATTGAAAAAATTGCCGACATCATTTACAGTGTGCAGGAAGAACGCGGTTATGCCATCAGTTATCTCAACACTGGTGGAAAGGAAGAAAAAACGGAAATGTTGAATCAGCGGATGCAAACTGACAAAACCATTGCTGCGCTTAACCAGCTGTTAAAAGAACAGAAAAAGGATAAGAAGTTTGCTGTACTGAATAATATCGGCGATATCCGGGAAAGTATCAATCAGTTCCAGGTAGATGTGGATACAATGACCAATGCCTATACCAACATCAGCAATCATCTGTTGGACGAAGTGAATGCAAATTATCGCAGTGCGCAGGACCCAGAGATCAGGAATATGACAGAAGCGCATTTCTATCTGTTGAACGGGATCGGTTTTTTGGCCCAGTTGCGCATGCGCATGCATATTGCCATTTTAAAGAAAGAATTCCAGGGACATGAGTTCGCAGACTTTGCCAGTCTGAAAGGCAAATTTGAATTAAAGCTCCACAGGTATTATATGAATGCAACGCCTGAACAGCAGGCTGCTTTTACTTCCCGCATCAACAACCCGGCCATTGTACTGGCTAAAGCAATGATTGATTCGGTATTTAATGATCCCGACGTAGCGGCTACCATGTCGGTGAATACCTGGCGCATAAATATCTCTACTTTTTTAAACGAATTAAAAGCACAGGAAGACCTTTCTACCCTGGAGACCCGGCAACTGGCCGAAGAAAAGCTCGCATTTCTTTCCGCCGCCTTTATCAGGGGCGTAATCATTGTAATAGTGGTGATGGCGCTTATTTCGCTCCTGTTGATATTCGTGATCCGTTCCATTGTTACGTCATTATCGGTGATCAAAACCGCGGCAGATCGCATTGCTATGGGGGAAACAGATATTGTTGTTCCTGCAAATACCAGAGATGAAATAGGGAACCTGGCTGCCTCTTTTAACAGGATGGTCGAGATCTCGAAAGAATATACCGTAATAGCAGATACGATCGCACGGGGTGACTATAGCCCGGTCATAACAGTACGCAGCGATGCCGATCTGCTGAGTAAGGCGTTGAAGAACATGAAGCTGAACCTGCAAAAGTTCTCCAATGAAAATGAGGTGCGCACCTGGATGTTGACAGGCGCCAGTGAAATGAATAACATTTTGCGGGGTGAAAAAACTGTACAGGAACTTGCCCAGCAGATCATTAACCTGCTTACGCCTTATTTTAAAGCCCAGGTGGGCGCCATTTATGTAGCGGAGAGCAACCAGTTGTTGCTGGCAGGTAGTTATGCCTATTCATTCCGGAAGGGAAACGCCAATAGTATTCAGATAGGGGAAGGTCTGGTAGGACAGGCGGCCAGGGAAAAGAAGCCCATCGTATTTGCCAATGTTCCTGACGATTATGTAAAAATAAATTCAGGCCTGGGCCAGGTTACCCCTAAAAATATCCTGGTATACCCATTCCTGTTCGACAACTACCTGAAAGGCGTAATTGAAATTGGAACGGTGCGTGAGATCACCGACCTGGACCTGCAATTATTAAAGATCGTTTCAGAAAATATTGGCATTGCCATCAACTCAGCACAGGTAAGGGTGCTGCAAAAAGAGTTGCTGGAAGAAACCCAGCGCCAATCGGAAGAGCTGGTAGCGCAACAGGAAGAACTGCAACAAACCAATGAAGAGCTGAGTGAAAAGACCAGGTTGCTGGAACGCTCGGAAGCCGAGCTAAAGGCCCAGCAGGAAGAACTGCAACAAACCAATGAAGAGCTGGAAGAAAAGGCCAACCTGCTGGAAGAACAAAAAGAAAAACTGGAGCTGGCCAAAATGGAGGTAGAAAACAAGGCCCGGGAACTGGAATCAACCAGTAAATACAAATCGGAATTCCTGGCCAATATGTCGCACGAATTGCGTACGCCGCTTAACAGCATTCTGATCCTGTCACAACTATTAACGGAAAACAAAAACCAAACACTCTCTCCCAAGGATGTTGAGTTCGCCACGAATATATACAACTCCGGCAGCGACCTGTTAACACTTATCAACGAAATACTCGATCTGTCGAAAGTGGAAGCCGGCAAAATAGAGATCGAGATCAATGAGGTGCCGGTAAGCGAACTGACCAACAGCCTTAAGCAGCTATTCACGGAGGTGGCGAAGAGCAAGAACATCGAGTTCAATATATATTATGAGGAGGAACGTTTTGCCTCGCCTTTGCACACTGATAAGCAACGGTTGGAGCAGATCCTGCGCAACCTGTTGTCCAATGCCTTCAAGTTTACCGACCAGGATGGAAAGATTGACGTTCGCATCGATCTGGAACGGCCCAATGTGTCTTTGCGGAATGAAAAATTGAGGCAGCTGCCCGAGGTGGTGGTGTTTTCGGTTAGCGACACGGGTATTGGTATCCCCGAAAGTAAGCAGGGTATTATTTTTGAAGCGTTCCAGCAGGCCGACGGTTCAAACAAAAGAAAATATGGCGGCACCGGTCTGGGACTGTCTATAAGCCGGGAACTGGCCGGCGCCCTGGGTGGCGAAATACACCTGGAAAGCTCACCAGGTAAGGGCAGCACCTTTACGTTGTACCTGCCATTGAAATTTGATACGGAAAATGTGACCAGTGGAGAAAAGAACATAGAAATACGCAAGCCGGCCGTCAAAAAGGAATTGCCGGTTATCCCCCCGCATGTGCCTGCGCCTCACCAGGATGCGGAGGACGACCGCTATAACCTCAGGGATAATGATAAAACCATCCTCATCATTGAAGATGACGTGGTGTTTGCGAAAGTGCTGCTGGATAGTGCCCGGAATAAAGGGTACAAGGGCATTTTAGCCCACCAGGGCAACACGGGATTGAGCCTGGCCCGGTATTACCGCCCCGACGCAATAATACTGGATATGAAGCTGCCGGTGCTGGATGGTTCCGAAGTATTGAAGCTGTTGAAAAATGATCCGGAACTGCGGCATATACCCGTACAGATCATGTCGGGGTACGACCGGCGCAAAGAAGGGCTTGAGCTGGGGGCGTTTGACTTTATTCGCAAACCGCTTACCCATGATGCCGTTCATGACGCCTTTGACCGCATTCAGGAGTTTATAAACCGCAAGCTGAAAAAACTGCTGGTGGTGGAAGACAATGCAGCACAGAACAAGGCCATTCGTGAGCTCATTGGCAACAGCGATATAAAATCCTTTTCCGCCCACACGGGGCAGGAGGCATACAACATGTTGCAGCATGAACGGTTCGATTGCATTATCATTGACCTGGGACTGCCCGATATGACCGGTTTTGAGCTGATGGAAAAAATAAAAGAAAATGAACAGCTGAACAAGATCCCGATCATTGTATATACCGGCCGGGATATGAACAAGGACGAAGCGCGGCGACTGGAAAAACTGGCCAATACCGTAGTGCTTAAAACCAGCGACTCACAGGAACGATTGCTGGATGAAACAGCCTTGTTCCTGCACCGGGTGGAAGCAAAGCTGCCAAAAGAAAAACAGCAGATCATTCGCAAACTACACCGTACCGAAGAAGTGCTGAAAAATAAAAAAGTGCTGATCGTTGATGACGACATGCGCAATATATACTCCCTGACCAATGTGCTGGAAGAAGAAGGTATGAAATGCTTTGTAGCGGAAAACGGCCAGGTAGCCCTCGAAATGCTGGACAAACATCCCGGGATCGACATCGTGCTCATGGACATCATGATGCCTGAAATGGACGGATTCGAAGCTACCAGGGCCATCCGCAGGATGGACCGGTTTGATAAACTGCCCATCATTGCATTAACGGCAAAGGCGATGAAAGGCGACAGGGAGAAGTGCCTGGAAGCGGGCATGAGCGATTACATTTCCAAACCGGTGAACATAGACCAGCTGTTGTCGCTGATGCGTGTATGGCTTTATAAATAAATAGGAGGGATGCTAAAAACAGTATGAATGATCGCTAATGAAGAATACAGGCAATTCCTGGAATCTGTAAGGTTTGTGTATGGATACGATTTTACCGAATACGCAGAAGCTTCCGTTTTTCGGCGAATAAGCGCATTCATGGATAGTAAAAAGATCGTCAGCCTGAAAGACCTGGGAAAAATGGTGCTGAAAGATGAAACGGCCTTTGAACATTTTATCCAGGAGATCACGGTGAACGTGACCGAAATGTTCCGGGATCCGCTTTTTTACAAAAGCCTGCGAAAAAATGTGATCAACCGGCTGGCTACCTACCCGTTCATAAAAGTATGGATAGCGGGTTGCAGCACCGGGGAAGAAGTGTACTCTATGGCCATTCTGTTCAGGGAAGAAGGGTTGCTGGAAAGGACCGTGATCTATGCCACCGATATTAACCAGGATGCCTTGCAGAAAGCGCGCGATGGCATTTCTTCCATCAGTAACATGAAAACCTATACGGAAAACTATTTGAAAGCCGGAGGCAAAAATTCATTTTCCGATTATTATAAAGCAAAGTATAATTCTGTGTTGTGGGATAAATCGTTGCGGCAAAACATTGTTTTTTCGGTACATAACCTGGCAGTGGATAGATCGTTCAACGAATTTCAACTGATCCTTTGTCGCAATGTGCTTATTTATTTTAACCAGAGCCTGCAAAACAAAGTGATCAGCCTGTTCTATGAAAGCCTTTGTCCTTTTGGCTTTTTAGGACTGGGCAATAAAGAATCGTTACTGTTTGCGGAAAAGCAGAAGTGTTTTGAAGAAATTGATAAAAGGGAAAAAATATTTATGAGAACAAAATAGCCTTATCAATTGAACCCTGAACAAAAAAAAATGGTTGATGCCATTGTGATCGGTGCTTCGGCAGGCGGATTATATGTTATGATCCGCATCCTGCAATTATTGCCGGTCAGTTTCAACAAACCGGTAATAGTGGTGCAGCACCGGTCGCGGGATGAACGTTCGTTACTGGAAGAAGTGTTACAACAGAAATGCGAGGTGAAGATAAAACAGGCCGATGAAAAAGAATTGATACAGCCAGGTACTGTTTATTTTGCACCGCCCGATTATCATTTGCTTATCGAGAACGATCGCTCTTTTTCATTAAGCTTCGATGCACCGGTAAATTACAGCCGGCCCTCGATAGATGTGTTATTTGAAACGGCAGCCGATGTATATAAAGAGAGCCTGGTGGCCATTATACTAACAGGGGCGAATAAAGACGGGGCGAACGGCATAAAAAAGATCGCTTCGTTGGGCGGCACTACCATTGCCCAGGCGCCTGAAACAGCGGATTATCCTGAAATGCCAAAGGCCGCCATCAGTACCGGTTATGTGCAACATGTTTTAGATCCGGAAGCTATCGGGCAATTTTTATTGGACACTATGAAAAATTAATTCGTATGGTAAAACAGGCTGAGGACCATATTTTGATCGTAGACGACAAGATCAACAATATTTATGTACTGGAACAGATACTGGGCCGGCCGGGACGTAACCTCATTCGTGCTACCAATGGCAACGAGGCGCTGAAAGTGGCCCTGCACCAGGAAATTGACCTCATCATGCTCGATGTGCAAATGCCGGACATGGATGGTTTTGAAGTGGCCCAGATCCTGAAATCGAACAAACGCACCAGTGAAACCCCCATCATTTTTGTAACAGCCGAATTAAAGGAACACCAGTTTGTAATGAAGGGGTTTGAAGAAGGCGCTATCGACTACCTGTACAAACCGCTCAATCCCGATATCACCGAAG
>NZ_JBJMLX010000015.1:0-12245 GCF_045805085.1 Niastella sp. | reverse complement strand
TCATGAGCAAAGGAGATACGCTGAAGTTCAAAGTCATTGGGTATGTAAAAGACACCATCACCAAATATTCCATTACAATAACAATGAAGGCAGTGGATTCTGTGACCAATGTGCAGTTGAGTGGTAGTCAAATGAAGTCTTTCAAGATCAAATACGACACGGTTGATTTTTATAAAACGAATATGATCCGCTTTACAAATGCAGACACCAATTCAATTTATATGACCATTCCTGCAATACCTGCCGGAATAAAGCTCCGGTCTACACTTACATTCGCCTATGGCCTGAATTTAAGCAGCCAAATGGGAACCACCTCGCTGACCGTTAAAAACAACGGTTTTACCAAATAGCGGTTCTGCACAATATAAATAAAAACGTCCCGCTTAATAAGTGGGACGTTTTTTTATGTAGTAACTTATTAGGAACTTAAAACTAGGAACTTTTTCTCCTCCACCCCCATTTCAAAAACACGGGCAGGGCCTTGGCCCAGGAGCGGATATCATGTTTGCCATCTGGCAATTGCAGGTAACGCATATTTTTCCCTTCGAGCCAGCCCTTGGCCATCAGCTCGCGCATTATATCGATGGTATCGTCAATGGAGTCGATCACTTTATTACCGTTGCGGTCCTCCGTTTCATCCAGTTCCCCACATTGAAAAAAGAATTTCATGCCGGGCTGGTATTTTCCCTGTCTGATCTGGCGGTGCATCAACCGGTCGTTGGCCTCGCTAAAATTTTTTTCCTTCCTGTCTTTCGAGCGCCACCAAAGCGAACCGGAAAACACACCCACTTTGGAAAAGATGTCAGGATGGTTCCATACAAGGTCCAGTGCACTTAAGCCACCCAATGAAAAACCGGCAAATGCGGTTTCACTAAAAACCAGGTGTTCATAACGAGCATGAATATAGGGCAATAATTCTTCTATTATAAATTGACGGTACAGTCCGGCTTTGGCGCCGCGGCCTTTAAAATCGGGACTGCTGATCATGCCATACTCCACCATCCTTTCTTCACCCGCATGGATCCCAACACACAACATTGGTGTAATAGCTTCTGTTTGAAGCAAGTAAGCAATCATTTTATCAAAGCCCATGGCTTCAATATCCTGACCGTCATTTAACAGTAATAAACCTATCGGCTGATTTCCGGAATGGCTGGTGGGACCGTAAAAATTGATCGTTATGGTACGTTGGAGCGCTTCAGATGGCAATTCAATCGTTTCTACCATTATACCCGTACTTACTTCTGTTTGCATAGCGCGGCAAAATTAGGTAAATATGTTTGAGGTGGAACGTTAAATGTAAAGGAATTGTAAATTTGGAAGCTGGGTTTTGTGCAATAGCATCTGAATCACCCAAATGCGCTTGATATGAAAAAGATCGGAATTCTTTTTGGCCGGGAAAGGACCTTCCCACTGGCTTTTATAGAACACGTCAACAGCCGGGATACACCCGGTATTATTGCAGAACCTGTTCATATAGACAAAGTAATACAAGGCGCCGCCGTTGAATATGATGTGATCCTCGACCGCATTTCACATGATGTTCCTTTCTATCGTTCTTACCTTAAAAATGCGGCTATTTGCGGCACCGCCGTTATCAACAATCCATTTTGGGGAAGCGCCGATGAAAAATTCTTTAACAACTGCCTGGCCACCCGGATAGGCATACCTGTTCCAAAAACAGTTATTCTACCCTCCTTCGAACTGCCCCCGGATACCAGCCCCGAATCGTTTGCCAACCTGGCTTATCCATTGAACTGGGAAAAGATCTTTGAATACGTTGGCTTTCCGGCTTATATGAAACCCTTTGCCGGCGGGGGATGGAAACATGTATACAAACTGCATAACAAAGAAGAGTTCTTTCATAATCACCGCGAAACCGGGCAACTGGTAATGCTGTTGCAGGAAGAAATTGTGTTTGAAGAATACTACCGTTGTTACTGCATCGGTGGTATGTATGTGCATATAATGCCTTACGAACCGCGCAATCCTCATCACCTTCGTTACAACAGTAATTTCAAACCATCGCCCGACCGGTTGCACCAGATGGAAGAAGTGGTGCGACGCATCAATCAATACCTGGGGTACGATTTCAATACGGTTGAGCTGGCCATTCGGGATGGCGTTCCCTATGCCATCGATTTTTGCAACCCCGTTCCCGATGCTGACCGCCCAAGTGTGGGTGAGGATAATTTTGAATGGGTGGTTGAAACAGCGGCTACTTATGCCATTGAAAGAGCGCTCACTCATGAGCCCGGAAAAGATAACCTTACCTGGGGAGAATATACCCGGCGGAGCATAAACCGGGAGCTTATAGGAGAAATTACAGAGGAAAAATTAGAAACAGAGAAATTAGAAAGTTGACAAGGAGATGAGTATGAATAAATAAATTGAATCCAGCTTTAAGAACAAGGTACCTTTGCGCTGGAATAAGTAATAAACAACAAACCATTCATTTACTCTCCGCCAGCTGGCGGAGGTTGAGGGTTAACTTTAAGAAATGGCAAATATCAACTTATCGCATTTTACGCTTGGCATTGAAGAAGAATATATGGTACTTGACCCGGTTAACCGTGAGTTGAAGAGTCACCAGCAACGGATAGTTACCGAAGGGCAAAAGGTAATTAGAGATAAAGTAAAAGCCGAAATGCACCAGGCTGTTGTGGAGGTAGGCACCGATGTTTGCCGCAATGTTGATGAAGCTTTTAAAGACGTAAGTAACCTGCGCCGCACCATTTCCCACATTGCCGGCGACCTGGGTTTTTGGGTTGGTGCATCCGGCACCCATCCCTTCAGTCACTGGGAAAGCCAGTTAATCACCGATCATGCCCGGTACAAAGAGATCCTGGATATTCTACAGGACGCCGCCCGCAGCAATCTTATTTTCGGTCTGCATGTACACGTGGGTATGGAAAGCCGGGAAATGGCCAACCACATTGCCAACTCAACACGGTACTTTTTACCACATATATACGCGCTTAGCACCAACTCTCCTTTTTGGGAAGGAAGGAATACAGGCTACAAATCATACCGGACGAAGGTGTTTGACAAATTCCCCCGCACGGGTATCCCCGAAACCTTCGATACCATCGAAGACTATGACAATTTTATAAAGCTGCTGGTAAAAACCAACTGCATCGACAATGCGAAAAAGATCTGGTGGGACCTTCGGGTGCACCCTTTTTTCAATACGGTAGAATTCAGGATATGCGACGTGCCATTAACAGTGCAGGAAACAATAGCCATCGCCGCATTGTTCCAGGGTGTTTGCGCTAAAATTTATAAGCTTCGTTTACAAAACCTGAACTTCATTCAATACTCACGCGCCCTCATCAACGAAAACAAATGGCGGGCAAGCCGCTATGGTATCGACGGTTTGCTGATAGATTTTGGCAAGGAAGAAGAGATCAATACGCGCGTTTTGATATACGAACTGCTCGATTTTGTTGATGATGTGGTGGATGAACTGGGTAGCCGCCACGCTATTAATTATATCGCTAAAATGATGGAAGAAGGCACTGGCGCCGATCGTCAGCTGAAGGTTTTTCAACAAACCAACAGCCTGGTGAACGTGGTTGATTACATCCATAGCCAGTTCCTGGCGGGTGTATAAACGGCTTTTAAACAGACTAGAAACACCTCGTTATATTCAGATTTTTCATAACATGCAATACTGGCACAATATTTATGCATAAAGAACCGTTAAAAACGACAATCCCGTCCGTATCCTCATAGGAAATTCCCGAAAACAAATATTTTTAGTCCAAATCTGTTCCGGTATGAAAAGAATCCTGGTTAGCTGGCCTGTCATGCTATTGGCAGTAATTGTAGCGTCATGTGGTAAAGATAAGAGTGCAGAAGAAGACGTATCGCAATACTTTATCAAGTGCAAAATAGGCAGCGTAGATAAAACATTTAAGTATAAATTGCTGGCCCACAAAGAAGATGTGGGTAATGGAGTAACAAACTATTCCTTTTCTGCAAACGCTACTAATGATGCCAACGATTTTGAAGGAATAGGCTTTACCATTCAATTGTCCATTCCTGTTGCAACGGGCACCACGTACAAGGAAACTGATCCCACTACAGATTACTTCCTGGCCGGTATTTATAATCCCAACACGCAGAACCCTGATAAAATCTTTGCCAGCCGGTACGATGATGGCAATCCATTCCAGATCAACTTTAAAGAACTCACCACAACAACTGTAAGTGGTACTTTTTCCGGAAAGCTGTATTTGTTGAATAGCACAGATCCCAATGCCGATTCTGCTGTTATTTCTAACGGTCAGTTTAAACTGAAATTGCAATAACGTGAATCGTGAATCGTGAAAGGGCTCGCGATGGGGTAATATTCCTCACTGTTTTCATTTTTCACTCGTTTCATTTTTCGACCCTTTATCAACGCTATCAACTCCATCAACCCTATCAACTATTTTTCTTCGTTCTCCTAACTCCATTCTTCCAGGTTAACTGGTCAACTGATCAACTGGTCAACTGATCAACTGGTCAACTTCTCCCCCATTATCCTTCAACTCAACACCTGAAAGCTGAAGCCGCAATGATTCTCTAACCAAAAAGAATATCTTTTCCGCAGCAGCCTGGTAATTCAACCCTTCCGGTCTGATGTTCGAAATGCAGTTGCGCGACTCATCGGTTAACCCTGGTGCAGGGCGGTAGGTAAGGTATGCCCCTAAACTATCGGGCGAACTCAAACCCGGCCGTTCCCCAATGAGGACAATAACCAGTTTTGCTTTTAAGAAATGGCCGCATTCATCGCCAATAGCCACCCGCCCTTCCTGAACCATACAAACAGGCGCCACCGATAAATGAGCATTTTCAAAAAACGGTAGTAATATTTTCAGAACCGGGATGGCGTGGTTATTAATAGCTGTGGCGGATAATCCATCGGCCAGCACGATGCCAATATCATAACCGGTACTGTTGAACTCAGTTAACTGTTCTATGGCTTTTGCATGCAGCCGCCGGCCACGATCGGGATATTGCAGGTATTCACTGCGACTGGCAGCCTGGGTTGTCAGCGTAAAAGCAGCCTGCTGTAATGATTGCAGCTCCTGTAATAACACCGGCTGATCCAAGACCGCATACACAGCGTCCCGCGCATTGGCATGTGCCAGCCTGAACTGCAACATTGCCTCCAATGGTTCAGCCGTTCCGGTTCTACCCAAAGCAATGCGAGCTGCTGTGTAAATTTTCAACTCGCTCCAGGGATCAGTTTGCGCTATTGCTTTTTGAACATCCATTGTTGTTAGGTTATTGGGTTATTAAGTTCTTTTATTTGATATTGGCCTCCTTTTTAAGGTTGTTCCTTAACTTATAAACTCAAGGACCTAAGAACTTACGAACTTTTCACTAATTGCAAAAGTCTGTGTCCATTACCAACAGGCGTTATAGTTCCTGCTTCATTCATGATGCCTTGTCTTATCAACCATTGCTCAAACTCGGGAGCAGGTCGCAACCCCAGCACCTTGCGCACATATAAAGCATCATGAAAAGAGGTAGATTGATAATTCAGCATTATATCATCTGCACCCGGAATACCCATAATATAATTACAACCGGCCACGCCCAATAAAGTAAGCAGGTTGTCCATATCATCCTGATCGGCTTCGGCATGGTTGGTATAACAAACATCCACGCCCATCGGCAATCCAAGCAGCTTGCCACAAAAATGATCCTCCAGCGCCGCCCTGATGATCTGTTTGCCATCGAATAAATATTCAGGGCCGATAAACCCAACTACCGTATTTACTAGCAAGGGGGGGAATTTTCTGGCCACCGCATAGGCCCTTGCTTCACAGGTTTGCTGGTCAACGCCTTCATGTGCATTAGCCGATAAGGAACTCCCCTGCCCCGTTTCAAAATACATTACATGGTTACCCAGTGTACCTCGTTGTAACGACAAAACTGCTTCATGCGCTTCCTGCAACAAAGCCAGGTTTACCCCAAAACTTTTATTGGTCTTTTCTGTACCGCCAATAGATTGGAACACGAGGTCAAGCGGCGCCTTTTGCTGAACCAGTTGTAAAGAGGTGGTAACATGACACAGCACACAACTTTGTGTAGGAATATCAAATCGCTGAATAATGGCATCCAGCATGTGCAAAAGCGTTAGCACGTGGTTGGGCGAATCGGTAGCGGGGTTTATACCGATCACCGCATCACCGCTGCCATATAATAAACCATCCACCATACTGGCCGCAATTCCTTTGGGATCGTCTGTAGGATGGTTGGGTTGTAGCCGAACCGATAACCTTCCTTTTAAACCCAGCGTATTGCGAAAGGAGGTAACCACTTCACACTTCCGGGCCACGCTGATGAGGTCCTGGTTGCGCATTAGTTTTGACACGGCCGCTACCATTTCAGGCGTCAATCCCGGCGCCAGTTGCTGCAGGGTGGCGGTATCAGCCGCATCGCTCAACAACCAGTCGCGTAACTGGCCCGTGGTAAAATGAGCCACCGGTGCAAACGCTGCTGTATTATGCGAATCTATGATGAGCCGGGTAACTTCATCCTGTTCGTAGGGAATAACTGGTTCCTGTAAAAAGTTCTTCAGCGGAACATCGGCCAGCGCCAGTTGCGCCGCCACCCGTTCTTTATAATCTGCAGCAGCCACACCTGCCAACGCATCGCCCGATCTGAACGGACTTGCCTTTGCCAGCAGGTCGGTTAGTGTGTCGAATGTATAAGTATGGTGTTGTATCGTATACCGGTAACTCATGTATTGATAAGTTAAAGTTATTAAGTTCGTAGGTTTTTGAGTTTTCAGGTTACAATTGCATCACACAATCAGTAACTCAATAACTTAATAACTTACGAACCTAAGAACGTGATCTCCTGAAAACCACAAACAGTATCATTAGTATAGCTAATGCGCCAAAGAATATAAAACTTAAAAACAGATTGTACCAAACAATAGCTATCAAACAAACAATGGCCAGGACCAAAGCAATGCCCGGAAACCAGGGATACAAAGGTACTTTGAAAGGCCGTTCCAGGTTAGGTTGTTTACGGCGCAATACGAACAGGCTGACCATGCTGATGATATACATTACCACAGCACCCAGGGCGCTCAATGTAATAACATCACCTGTATTGAACAGGCATAAAGCAATGATCCCAATAACACCACCTGTGATCATCGCCACATTCGGGGTTCTATGCTTCGAGTTCACCCTTGCCAATACTTTTGGTAAATAGCCATCGCGGGCCACGGCATATAACTGCCTGGAATAACTGATAATAACGCCATGAAACGAGGCCACCAGGCCAAACAGACCGATACCCGCAAATACTTTCGTCCAGCTGTTTTGTTTTCCCAATACCGAGCTGATCGCCTCCGGCAATGGATAATCAATGCGGGCCAGTTTGTGCCAGTCGGTAACCCCGCCTGTAAAGAACATGACCCCGAAGGCCAGTAGCACCAGCGTTACAATGCCATAAATATAACCGCGGGGTATGGTACGTTGCGGATCTTTCACTTCTTCGGCCACCATGGCCACTCCTTCAATGGCCAGGTAAAACCAGATGGCAAATGGCAATGCGGCAAAAACGCCACCCCAGCCAAACGGCATGGAATCCTGTTTAAAATTTTCCCATTTAAAACCGGGCGCTACCACTCCCATGAACAACAGCAATTCACAAACTGCCAGAATGGTAACAATGAGCGAAAACACCACCGATTCCTTGATGCCTAAAAAATTAATAACGGTAAACACTACATAACTGCCAATGGCTACCGCCAGTACCGGTAGAGTTGGCGCCAGAAAATGCACATAGCTGCCAAGTGCAAAGGCTACTGCCGGTGGCGCCAGTAAAAATTCTACCAGCGTGGCATAGGCAGCAATCAGTCCCCCCAGCGGGCCAAAGGCCTTATAGGCATAGGCAAAGGGCCCGCCGGCATGCGGTATAGCTGCAGTTAATTCGGTAAAGCTGAAAATAAATGTTACGTAAAAAATAGTGACCAATATGGTGGCAATCAGGAAGCCGCCGGTTCCGGCAACATCCCAGCCCAGGTTCCAGCCAAAATACTCGCCGGAGATAACCAAACCAACCGCCAGCGCCCACAGGTGCACTGGTTTCAATACCTTTTTTAATGACGGGTTGCCATGCATGCAATTAGTTTTAATAGATAGGAAGCGTTTGGGCAGCAACAGTAGATATTAATAAAAATACAAACTTTTGTGATTAGATTCGCTGCCTTATTCAGGAGTTATAGTTCGCATTCTTTTATTTCTTCAAATATATCATTTATGAGATTGCTTCTGTACGTTACTTCATTCATCGCTATTACTTTAGTAAGCTTTACCGGTATGCAGCAAAAACAAAAGATCGTTTTCTTTGGCGATTCCATTACACAGGCCGGCGTATCGCCAACGGGGTATATAACAGTGCTGGGCAACCTGATCGCCCAAAAAGGCCTGAAAGATCAATATGAATTAATTGGCGCCGGTATCGGCGGTAATAAAGTATACGATCTTTACTTACGTATGGAAGACGATGTGCTGGCAAAAAATCCTACTACAGTAGTGATCTGGATAGGCGTAAATGACGTATGGCACAAGAAAAGTGGCACCGGTACCGATGCACCCAAATTCGAACAGTTTTATAATGCCATCATCAAGAAGTTGCAGGCAAAAAATATAAAGGTGATCCTGTGCACGCCCGCTACCATTGGCGAAAAAACCGATTTCTCCAATGAACAGGATGGCGATCTGAACAAGTATGCGAATATCGTTCGCGACGTTGCCGCCAAAAACAACTGCCCCCTGGTTGACCTGCGCAAGACCTTCCTGGCCTATAACCTGGCCAACAATCCTGAGAATAAGGAGAAAGGTATTCTTACTGCCGATGGCGTTCACCTGAACGATAAAGGCAATTCGCTGGTGGCCGAGGAAATGCTGAAGGTGCTGGTGAAATAACCATTCTTCCATTAAATTGTTAAGGTATAAGCTGCAACATGACAATCACAAAATGCGTTATGTTTGCAGCTTTACTATGAGTAAACCAAACACCATACGGGTGGCCCTTCTTGATCTGTATGAGGGCCAGGTAAATGAGGGCATGCGCTGCATCAGGGATATTCTACAGCAGTATAGTAAGGCGCATGGTATCCACCTGGCAGTCGCCGAATTTAACGTGCGGCTTAAATGCGAGTTGCCTGATTTACATCACGATATCTACATTTCTTCCGGTGGCCCCGGGTCGCCCCTGGCTACCGATGCCAAATGGGAACCCTTGTATTTTGACTGGATCCACCAGATGGAGCAATACAACCAACAAACCCAGGACCCTAAAAAACACGTGTACTTTATCTGTCACTCCTTTCAGCTGGCTGTTCGTTATTTTAAGGTAGCCCGGGTAACCAAACGCAAATCCACCGCTTTTGGCGTTTTTCCCGTTCATATGTTGCCCGGCGGCAACAGGGAACCGGTTTTCGTCAACCTGCCCGATCCTTTTTACGCGGTTGACAGTCGCAATTACCAGGTAATAGAACCTGATCATGACCAACTACAGCGCCTAGGCGCTTCCATTCTTGCCATTGAAAAAGAACGGCCGCATGTACCGCTGGAGCGCGCCATCATGGGGCTGCGGTTCAATAAATATATGGTGGGCACCCAGTTTCACCCCGAAGCCGACGCACCGGGGATGAGCCGTTACCTGCAACGGGAAGACAAAAAACAAATGGTCATTAAAAACCATGGGTTCGAAAAATGGCAATCCATGATCGAGCAACTCAACGACCCGGATAAAATTCTGTTTACGTACTCGCATATTCTTCCAAACTTCCTCGATCTGGCAATTGAAGCACTTACTTCGGGCAGTAGGCAGACGGCAGAAGGCAGAAGGCAGAAATAGAATCGCGGGAAACAAGTTACCGGTAAACTGGCGACCGGAGACTGGTAGCCTGCAACCTGTAATCTCAAACATAAACTTACTACAGAGAAGTTCGTAACTTCCAATTCAAAACCAAGAAATGTATGGTTCCTGAGATCCGGAAAGCGTTTAATGAGTCATTCACCGAACAACAATACGAAGCCTTCTCAAAAGACCTGAACAGTAAATATCCCGGCGCCATTGAATTCAGGCTCTCAGAAACACCGGTATTTGTTGATAAAGAATTTGCGGCAAAAATGATCGATGCCTGCGAGCACATCATCGATGTGATCACCGATCCCCAATTCAAAAAAATGACCGACGCGGCCATACCACCGCATGAATATGTTCCTAACGAAACTGATCGGTGCGACATGCTTTGTTTTGATTTTGGCATTTGCTGGAATGAAGATAAACAGCCCGAACCCCGCTTAATAGAAATGCAGGGCTTCCCTACCCTGTTTGGTTTCCAGGTATATTACCCAGATCTGTTCAGGGAATATTTTCCCATTCCCGATAATTACAGCCAGTACCTGAACGGACATACCCGTGAAAGTTATTTGCAGTTATTGAAAGAAGTGATCGTTGATGATGTACCGGTGGAAAATACCATTCTGCTGGAAATAAAACCACACGAACAAAAAACCCGCATCGACTTTTATTTAACCCAGGAATATACCGGCATACAACCCGTTTGTATTACAGAACTGATTCAGGAAGGCATGGACCTGTATTATATGCGCGATGGTAAAAAAACTGCCGTAAAGCGAATTTACAACCGCGTTATATTCGATGAACTGCTGGCCAGGAAAGAAGCTTTAGGGAAGTATTGCGATATTACACAGAACCTGAATGTACAATGGGTACCGCATCCCAACTGGTTCTACCGCATCAGCAAATACACGCTGCCGTTTCTGCACCATCCGTATGTGCCCACTACGTATTTTTTAAACGAGATAAAACAATTGCCACCCGACCTGGAGAATTATGTGCTGAAACCGCTGTTCTCTTTTGCGGGACAAGGTGTGGTAATTGATATAACACCTGCAGACATTGAAAAGATAACCGATCCGCACAACTGGATCTTGCAACGGAAAGTAGCATACGCTGCTATCATTGAAACGCCCGACGAACCGGCCAAAGCCGAGATCAGGATCATGTATGTGTGGAAAAAGGGTTGGGACCGCCCACAACCCGTTATTAACCTGGCCCGTTTAAGCAAAGGCAAAATGATCGGCGTAAATTTTAACAAGAACAAACAATGGGTGGGCGGCAGCACCTGCTTTATTGAACGATAAAAAAATAAGTATGCAACACCTCGACGACGTAAAAGGCAAAGAAATTGTTCCGGGTTTATACGGCCGGTTTGTACATGGCGATACCATGACACTGTCGTTTGTAGACATTCAACCGGGCGCGCGGTTACCCGAACACAGCCATCCGCATGAACAGATCACCTATTTAATAGAAGGTGAACTGGAAATGGTGATCGGTGGTGAAAAAATGTTGTTGACGCCCGGTATGGTTCATGTTATTCCCGGTAATGTACCCCACAGTGCCATTGCACGTACTTTTGTTAAAGTGTTAGATGCTTTTTCTCCTGTTAGAGAAGATTATAAAGTTTGACAGTTCAAGGTTTAAAGTTCAAGGTTTATGTCCCCCCACTTTGAACTTTAAACATAAAGCTTTTAACTATTCTTCTTCAGGGGCGTTCTTCATTTTCCCAAGAACCGCATAGGCATTTTTCGTAACCACCTGCATATTCGTTAAATCAACTGCTTTTGTAGAAACAGCTACCCGGTCTTTTTCCCGGATGCCTGTTTCCACAGTTACCAGTTGAAAATTGTTTTTACCCATTACCTGTACAATGTACTGCTGATTACCATACCGCACTACCGCATCTTCGGGCACCGTAAGTGAAGGAACGTTTTCAAGATGAATGGCGCCATTCAGGAACATACCCGGTAACAAATTATTGGGTCTTGTTTTAAAATGACAATGAATAATGCCGCTGCGGTTAACATCTACATTACGCGTAACCAGTATTACTTCACAATTATATTCATTACCCGGCTCATCAACAAATGATACCTTCACCAGCTGCCCTACTTTTATCTTTGGCATATCCTTTTCAAAAACCGTAAGGGCCGCATGGATATCATCAGGGTTGATCAGCTCAAACAACACATCGGTAGCATTTACAAACTTGCAGATATTGACATTCACCTTAGATACAAAACCATTGATGGGTGAATACATGGGAACACTTCGCGAGATGTTGTTTTCATTTAACGAACCCGGATTGAGATTGACCAGCCTCAGCTTTTCTGCCAGTGCTTTTACCAGTA
>NZ_JBJMLX010000014.1:0-6745 GCF_045805085.1 Niastella sp. | reverse complement strand
TGATTAATAAATTGATTTCGGTCTTCATTAATATGCTTCAAAAATGAACTACTTTTCATCAATTATTATATATAGGTCATCTATGACTAACTATGGAGCATCAGTTCGTACTTTTGCTCATATGTAGTTAACTTGTGCCTATAAGTACAAGACTATAGCATGATAGTTATGCACTTATTGGTCAATGTTGCATAGGGTCTTCCCATATTTAACCCTGGTTGCTCTATAGTGAAGTTAGGTTGTTCTATAGTGAAGACGGGTTGTTCTATTGTTAAATCAGGTTGCTCTATAGTGAAGTCAGTTTGCTCTATTGTTAAATCAGGTTGTTCTATAGTTCGTTATGGATGCGGCATAGTAAGTTCTACATGCGGCGTATTAAATTAGCAATGCAGCATAGTTAGCCACATACGTTCTGAATTATTGAAGATGTCACTTTATTGACAACTTTACGCTGATACAGCGGTTTAAAAGATCAAAAAGGCCGCCTCTTTATTTGAGACGGCCTCTTCTATTTAGTAGTTTCCCATAACTCTTATTGATTTAACTGCAATAACTTACCGGTTACTATTTTATCGCCTACTCTCAGCACATAAACCAGTTGGGCAGATCTCATCAATGGCAGATTTATCTGAAATGTATTAACGCCCCGCAGCATGCTTCCCTGGAAAACATTTTTTACCTTTTGTCCAAGCAAATTGAACACTTCCAGGCTTCCCTTTCCCCCTTCGGGAGTGGTTACCTCAAATTTCACCATGCTACTAAAAGGATTGGGAAACGCTTTGAGGGTAATTTGACCTGAGGGCTGAGTTGGCTCAGGTGCTGAAGCGTCTGTTATTAATCTCGCACCGGATTGTGAACAATTGGATGCATCACAATTGACGGCAGATGAAAAACAACCCGTACTCAGTTGTTTAACTTTTATCCCGGTTACCGACCCTGCAACCAGGTTATTGAACAAGGTACCCGCCTGCCAGGTTGTACCATTATCAATGCTATACTGATAATCTGATCCGAGCGGACTGTTTATAGTTACACTTCCAGTTGTTGGTCCGCACAGCGAAGGTTGCACCACGCAAATAGCCGGCGCCGCTGGCGTCGTCGTAGTTACTGTAACAATTACAGCAGCTGTGTTACTGCAACCTGTAGTTGTATTGGTCTTGGTTAACGTGTAGGTCGTAGTTGTTGATGGATTAGCGGTAGGATTGCTGGCGCTTGCACTGCTCAAATCTGTGGTTGGTGACCAGGAATACGTAAACCCTGACACGACCGTTTCCCCAATTTGTTTGCCGTTTGTATTCGAAGTGCAGTTTTTGGTAAAGGCATCTCCTGCACTGACAACAGGAGGCGTAGAATTTACCGTTATAGTCACATCGGCAGTGCCGCTGCAACCAGAGGCTGTACTGGTCTTTGTTACAGTATAGATGGTAGTTACCGCTGGATTGGCGGTGGGATTACTGATATTGGCATTATCTAACCCTGTGGTTGGAGACCATGAATACGTAAACCCGGATTCTGACGCTACTCCAATTTGCTTGCCGCTTGTATTGGAATTACAGGTCTTGGTAAAGCCCGTTCCTGCGTTGGCTGTAACGGTTACCGGAGCTCCTACTGTCGTGTTCCTTGAGGCCGTACAATTTAAAGCATCAGTAATGAGCACGGTATACGTTCCTGCCACACAACCGCTAAGGTCCTGGTGGGTTGACTGGCCTGAAGGAATAACGCCGCCATTACTGGCAGTCCAGGAGTATGTGTACGGAGGTTTTCCACCGGTTGGCGTCATATCAATAGATCCGCCTGCGTTGCAGGTAGCACTGGAAACATTAAAGCCGGCATTAAGGCCGGTATTAATTTGTATTGAATCGAGGGTGCCGCATTTTGGATTAATGGTGGCTGAATTGAGCGAGGCGCAGGTGCTTTTGGGAGAAGCATCTGTCCATGCCAAAAACAGATCTTTTATAGTTAACGACTGACCACATGTATAGGTAATTTGGTTGAACGTTAACGTGGTTGTATCACTTGAAACTACAGGACCTCCACAGCCCTGAATGGGCGTACTGGAAGAAATGGTGCCGTTACTGTTGCGTATAACCAGCGTGCCCCAGAATGCAAAAGAAGTTCTTGTTGAACCTGTTTTGTTGTAGATAGACAAATGCAATGTTCTGGTTGTAGATGAACCTGGTGTACAGGTGTTGCAGATATCTGAACCCGGTAAGGTAGCGCTTGTAAGCGTAAGGTCTTTTGAAGTACAGGAAGATGCAGCCGGAAACGTAGTGGTTGTTTGGGAGAAGGCTTGTGAAGAAAATAAACAAACTGCAAGAAGAAGAACGGGCAGGTATTTACTGATTAAGTGGGTAAAAGGGCGGCTCATAAACAATGATTTTTTTAAAGTTTGAAAATAGTATTGCGCCATGAGTATTTGAAATACTCATGCAGGTTTTGGTTAGCAAAGGCAGTAAGTTGTTTGTTAGTCAGAAGGGATCGATGGCAGGAAGTTCAGGGGATATTCATTAGCGATAGTATATGCCTATAAATTTGAATATCTAAAATAGTGTAATATCATTATCCAGACAAATGACATTGGTCATTAATCCAGATCAACACTTATATAAAAGGCTTTCACTGCCCGGCGAGGCCGTGGGCTTTGCTATAGCAACAGTAAACTGATGGGCGTGTATTGCTGCTGGTAAAATACAGTCATTTCATATTGCTGTTTACAAAAGGGCAGCAGCTTTTCAATAAATGGTTTGGCCATGAGCCGTTGTGGAGTGGTTAGCAGAATAGTGGCGCCCTGTTGAAGAAAGCGTTGTAATACCTGGTAAAGCTGATCGAACTGGTCGGGATCGTAATTAATATCACTTAATAGTAATATATCTGCAGTAAGATCATCGGGCAGGAAGTTCCAATCCAACACCTGACAGGTAACATTAGAGAGCTGTACATGCTGTACAGTCCTGGTCATAGCGTCAACAGCCTCCTGCAGATAGTCGCTGCAACAAATGGCTTTTGCATAACGGGCAGCCACAAATCCTGGTAATCCCAGTCCGGCCGCCAGTTCCAGCACGTTTTTATCCTGAACTAATTCAGGATGCTGATGAATAAAGTCGGCCATCGCCAGGCCTGCAGGCCACAGTTTTGTCCAGTGTGGAAATGGCACTTCGGCCTGTACCTGCTTTTGCTGCAAGTAATGATCCTGTACTTCCTGCGGATCAGGTACAAATAAGTCTATTGAGTAACCTGGCCGTACCAGGTGTTGTAGTTGAAGTGATACAGACATGAATAATAGTTGTCTATCTGCAACAACTCTTTTTCGGAAATAAGATCTTCCGCACTATGGCCCATATTTTACGCCACATAGGTATTTGTTTATTCTGAAGCATCGACATCCTCTTGTTTAACAAAGATACGTTCAGGAAGTTTGCCAAAAACAAATTCTGTTACCTGGCACAGCCACATGCGCTGATTAACCGCCTTGCCGTTGTATTTTTCCATCAGGTAATAACCGCCGCCAATACCTGGGTCGCATTTCTCGGTTAGAACAAGCATATCCGCCCCTTCAAACGGTTCTTCTGAAATATTTAACACTACTGATGTACCGCGTTCGGCCATGATGTCGAGCATGATATCGGCGCCATCAACCATTTGCAGATCGCCGGCATTACCGCCCTGCTCAATATATTCCGGCAGATCGATGAACCAATCCCCGCCATTCTTTACAAACATATATGTTTCCATAACCGGTAGTTTTTGTATGTCAAATATAGCAAAAAGGCCTCCCGATTTAATCGGGAAGCCTTTTTAGCTCCGTATAGAGCACCATTTGTGTATATACCTCTACAAACTGGAAAAACAAGCCATCTTACTAGTTGTCATCTTTATTCTTTACAGCCACCAGTTTAAACACTTTTCCGGTATTGCCACTGGGTCCCAGTATGGAGGAAACCGTCAGGTAAATTTCCCCCTCATTATCCTGTCCAAACCCTTTCAGGTAATAGCCCACATCATCGGGATGGCTTTTGAGGTTTATCTCATCATACGTCCACATGCCTGCACCGGAAGGTTGCGACATAAACAACTCACCATTTGCAGTGGTGGGTGATTGCGAGAAGGTGCCGAAAATGTATTTTCCATCCCAGCCCTTTATATCTTTTCCCCGGTATACATTACCGCCAATAATAGTGGTGGCTTTCCCTCCTGCCGGATTCTTCCAGTTATTTACTTCTATCACCGGATCGATCAACGGATTACCGAGATTATCTACCGAAGGACAGGAAGCCGTCGGCAGCGAGTCTGCGGCTGCATTAAAGCAATGCCTTCCTTCTTTTACATTCCAGCCATAATTCCCACCTTTCGTCACTACATCGATCTCTTCCCATAATACCTGGCCGGCATCCATGGAGATCAATTTATGATCGCCCCCCATATCGAATGAAAAACGGAAAGGATTGCGAAAACCATAGGCATAGATCTCATCTTTACCAGGCTTGCCTACAAACGGATTATCAGCAGGTATTCCATAGGGACTTCCACTATTTACATCAATGCGCAGAAAGTTGCCAAATAAATTGGAATCAAGATCCTGCCCATTACCACCTGCATTGGGTGTGTACCAGTCGGTAACATGCCCCGGTGCCACATCATCGGCGGCGCCGCCATCACCAATGGAAATGTACAAATAGCCATCGGGACCAAATGCCAATGTACCGCCATTGTGATTCGATTGCGGATCATCCATTTCCAACAATACTTTTTCAGAATTCATATCGGCTACATCCATATTGGCGGATACTTTAAATTCTGAAATGCGGCTCAAATTATTCCAGTTAACACCTGCCTGCGGCCCACCGGCACGGGGCGGCAGCTGATAATAAATAAAGAACCGGCCATTGGTTTTATAATCCGGGTGAAAGGCAAGTCCTAATAATCCTCTTTCATCGTAACCAGGTGTAAGCGCCACCATTTTACTGGTTACATCCATAAAAGGTGTAGCCAGTTTTTGACCGTCTTTAATGATCCAGATCTTTCCAGCCTGGTCAATTACAAACAACCGACTATTATCATCAGGCGCTGTAACCAGGCCAATGGGGGAAACAAAACCATCGGCAATCAATTGCATATCCACTTCTTTGTTATTGTTTTTGGGGCCATCATTTTTTTTACAACCCGTCAACATCAATGCAAGCAACGTTGATGCCGCGAAAAACCGGCATCCAATGGAGAAATTAACTCTCATGGTAGTTTAATTTTTTAATGGTTTCAAAAAAAGGTTTGTCAGGCCACAGAAAGCCTGAACACAGCTACATGGAGTTATTTATTAGTGGGGAGTGGTTTGGTAAATCAGATAAATTATGCAAAGGTTGTACCTACCGTATAACTCATCTACAGGCATACACTTCTCATTGCTGATTCTTCATAATAATAAGATTAGCAATAAGTCCCGTCCAGCCGGTTTGGTGCGAGGCGCCGAGGCCGCGGCCATTATCGCCATGAAAATATTCGTGGAATAAAATGTAATCCCTGAAGTGCGGATCGTTCTGGAATTTGGGATGCGAACCCAATACGGGACGTTTGCCAGCTTCATTACGCTTGAAGATGCTTAACAACCGGCAGGCAATCTCATTGCCCACCTGTTTCAATGTAAGATAATTGCCCGAGGCGGTTGGATATTCTATTTTAAAATCATCGCTGTAATAGAAATGATATTTACGCAGACTTTCAATAAGCAGGAAATTCATGGGCATCCAAACCGGTCCGCGCCAGTTGGAATTACCACCAAACATCGCGCTATCACTTTCTCCCGGCACATAAGGCACGCTCATAGGCACCCCATTTATATTAATACTATAAGGGTGTTTGGCATATTCTTTCGATAATGACCTTACGCCATAATCACTTAAAAAAGCTGTTTCATCAAGCATATGACTCAACAGTCTTTTCATCCGATGCCCACCCAGTAATCCCAACAGATGGGTGTCCTGTTTACCTTCTTCGTACCAACGCGAAACCAGTAAGGCCAGGTCGGGCCGGTGCCGCAGGAACCAGTTCATGCGTTCTGCAAAAACCGGGTTATTGTCCAGCGATTCCCGGGTGATCACTTCTACAGCAAACAGGGGGATCAATCCCACCATGCTTTTTACTTTCAGTTTTACGATCTGGTTATTTTTCACGCGCACCTGGTCGTAAAAGAATTCATCTTCTTCATCCCACAAACCGGTATTGTTCTTACCCATGCTGGCCATAGCGCCGGCGATGTACAGGAAATGCTCAAAAAATTTGATAGCCATGCCCGTATAGGCCTTATTGTAAGTAGCCAGTTCCAGGGAAATGTGTAGCATGTTCAATGCATACACAGCCATCCAGCTGGTAGCGTCGGCTTGCTCTGCATGCACGCCTTCGGGCAATGGCGCGCTTCTGTCAAACACCCCGATATTATCCAGCCCCAGGAAGCCGCCTTCAAAAATGTTGTTGCCTTCCTTGTCTTTCCGGTTCACCCACCAGGTGAAATTGATAAGCAGCTTGTGAAAGAGTGATTCCAGGAATACATAATCCTTCACCCCTTTGGCTTTGGCATCCATCCGGAAGATCCTGAACACCGCTCCTGCATGGATGGGCGGATTGGCATCACCCAACGACCACTCATACGCAGGCAACATGCCCGAAGGATGCATATACCATTCTTCGGTCAGCAGTTGCAATTGTTGTTTGGCAAAATCCGGATCAACCAACCCAAGCGTAACACAATGAAACC
>NZ_JBJMLX010000013.1:0-15408 GCF_045805085.1 Niastella sp. | reverse complement strand
AGTTGAACCGGGTGGTAAAAGGGTGAATAAGGCTTCTGAGAATAATCCCTTGCCGGCCCCGAGGTCGGCCCAGGTTTGTGGTAAGTTATGCGGAATAATTCCTTTCTGAATCAACGATATCGCTTCGGGTAATTGCATGCTATTAGGTTGCTGTGTATGTAGACTTTCTAAATTTTTAAAGATACGGATTAAAACGCGCAGGATTTTTTTAAGCCGGATGTACGTGCCAGCAACCCGCAAGCACACAGCCATGGAATATTCAGGAAATGTTATCTTACATTGCCGTCACTTCTTTTATAATTTTTACCGCTTGTAATTGCTCTTTAAAATTCAATGATGCAAAACCAAGTCGTACAGCATTAAAACGCTGCCTGCCTATGTCATAAGACGTCCCGTCTTTCATGATTAAACCATGATCAAATGCTTTGCGGGCAATTACCTTTAAATCGTGTTGCAGAGAGGTTGTCCATACAGACATGCCCCCATCAGGGACTTTAAATGAGACCTGGTCGCTTAATTCTTTTTGAAGACAATCACAGAAGTGATCCCTTCTTTCTTTATACAACTTAACCGACTTCTTTATGTGTCTTACAATTGTTCCATCTTTATATAATTCAGCAATGGCATTTTCCAGTAAACTGTCTCCCTGGGTGTCCACGATCTTACGAAAATTAGTGCCCGTTTGAATGAATTCCTTTGGCGCCACAATAAAACCGAGTCTTACAGCAGGTGCAAAGGTTTTAGTAAGTGTACCAATATAAATTACGTTACCCTGGCTGTCATAACTGGCCATAGGCATGATCGGTTTGCTGGAGTAATGAAAATCGTAATCATAATCATCCTCAATGACCGCAAACCTGTATTTTGTTGCAAGGCTAAGCAAGTGCATCCTTCTTTCGGGCGACAGGGTGACCGTAGTAGGGTTGTGATGATGCGGGATCACATACACCATTCTGATCTTTTTCTTCTCACAAAGTTTTTCAATTGCGTTGGTATCGATACCTTCCTCATCAACAGGAACATAAATAAGTTTGGCGCCCAGTTGCTGAAAGGTCATATTAGCCATATTGTAACCAGGTACACCAACTATTACCGCATCACCCGGGCTAATAATTACAGAAGCTGCAATGAAAATGCCCATTTGTGCGCCGTTCGTAATTAAAATATTTTCAGCAGTAATTGATAAACCTCTGGTGTCGCACAAAAAATTGGCAAGCGTTCGTCTAAGTAACAAAGTGCCTTGCGCATCACCGTAGAGTAAATATTTTTTATTTGCAGAAAGGCGGGAAAGACTCCGCATGCATCTTGTGAGTTCTTCTATGGGCGCCAGGCGAACATCAGGAAACCCATCGTTAAAAGCCAGTTTACCTGCTGATGGGAGATTAGAAGAACCAACCGGAATAATTCTTTTCTTATCATAAATAAAGCCGGGTTGTGCCGGAAGTTGGAAGTCAGCCACATCACCCGCCAGGGCTTTAGGTGACAATAAAGGAAGTGTTGCTTTTATGAATGTTCCTTTTTTGGGCAGCATTTCAATCCAGCCTTGCGCCTCCAGTTCCTGGTAAGCGGCTACTACAGTCATGCGGTTAATTCCCAACATACCTGCCAGTTCCCTTGACCCGGGAAGTTTCAACCCCTTTCTTAATCTTCCCTGTCTTATATGATGAATAAATAAGTTGGTGATCTGCAAATACACGGATACGCCAGCTTTGTCATCGATAATAATCAGCTCATTCAATAATGCCATCTGGATTAGTTTATTTGTTGGATCTGGACTATTCAGGTAATCCAGTAAAGATATAGCTTTGATAAATCAAAAAACAAATAATATGAAAGAACGAATGAACATTGACGCCGCAGAAGCCGGTATTTATAAAGCAATGAATTCAGCAGAAAAACAAATCTCTGCTTTTAAGATCGAAAAGAAACTGGCAGAACTCATTAAACTAAGAACCTCGCAGCTCAATGGCTGTGGGTATTGTGTGAACCTTCACGCACAGGATGCAAGAAAAGCAGGGGAAACCGAGCAAAGGGTTTTTGCGATCAGTGCCTGGTGGGAAACTCCTTTCTTCACGGAATCTGAACGGGCCGCATTAAAATTGGCAGAAGAAATAACAAGGATCCAGGAAGCCGGATTAAGGGAAGACACTTTTCAAAATGCCAAAAAGTATTTCAGCGAAACTGAAATTGCCCAGCTCATTTTTATTACCACTGTAACCAATAGCTGGAACCGCATTGCCATTTCCATGCACATGGTTGCAGAATAAATTGAAATTATCTTTTACCAGAACCTAACATCCATAAAAAATGAAAGAAAAAATTATTTGCAGCACTTGCGGCACCTATTACCCTGCAGACGAAGTACCCGGGCTGTGTGTGATTTGCAGCGATGAACGGCAGTACATTCCGGAAACAGGACAAAGTTGGACAACACCTAAAGACCTTCACAGGAAACACAGTATTAAACTGAATAAGCTTCATGAGAGACTGTATGAGATAGAGATCAATCCCATATTTGCGATTGGTCAAAGAGCTTTATTGGTTTTATCAGAAGGGGGGAATGTATTGTGGGATTGCATTCCGCTGCTCGATGAACTCACTGTTCAATTTATAAAATCTAAAGGCGGACTGAAAGCGATTGCATTTTCGCATCCGCATTATTACAGCAATATGAATGAGTGGGCGGAGGTATTCGATTGTCCTGTATACATTCATGATAACGATGCTGCACATATTGTGGAAAAGGGACCGCAGATTCATCTTTGGCAGGGCGATGAATTGGCATTGTGGGAGGGAATAAAAATACTGCTGATAGGCGGTCATTTTGAAGGCAGCAGCATTTTGCATGTGCCCTTTTTGTCGAAAGAAGGGACCATACTTTGTGGCGATACTTTGTTTCTTTCCCCCAGCAAAAAACACTTTTCTGTTTTACGTAGTTATCCAAATCGTATCCCTCTGGCACAGCCTGAAATGCGGAAAGTCAAGCAGCGGTTTGATTCAATTCCTTTTGATTCATTTTATGGCTATATAAAAACTCAAAATCTTCACGAAAATGTAAAGCAGGTTTTTGCGGAATCGATGAAGAAGTATTTTTCATAAGATAAATGGAGAGACCGCTTGATTACAGACATTGAAGACGAATGCGTTTATCTGTTTATGTGATATAGCATCCAGGAGTATTTTGTAATATACTGATAGTCATACAACCATTTTCTGCTGTAGTGGTTTTGATGTGGTCACAAATTTGGTAACCCTCTCAATTAACAACATTTTTGCATCCCCCTTCGCACTAACTCCGAATGACCTCTCCCGGGACTTACGTGTAAGTCCGTACACTTTTTTTGGTTAACCTTTAAAATTGAAAACATGACGAAAAATTCCAGAATGTTGTTTTTGGGCCATCTTAAAACAAAGCCAGGCAGAATGATGTGCTGTATGCTGCTCATATTGCTGTCATCATTAATGACACCGGCAGAAGCACAGTTTAAAGTAGTAGGCTACCTGCCTACCTGGGCCGGTTCGGTAAGTAACATTCAGTTCAACAAATTAACCCACGTAAACTATGCTTTTTTGATCCCTACTTCCAACGGTGGGTATCAGCCTATTGAAGATCCGGCTAAACTTCAAAGCCTGGTTACAGCTGCACACGCCAATGGCGTTAAAGTGCTGGTTTCAGTAGGCGGCGGAGGCGGCGGAGATGGCTTTCATGGAATAGTAGCCAGTGCAGCCAACCGGGTCAACTTTGCAAACAATATGCTTGCTTTTGCAAACCAGTATAATCTGGATGGTATAGACATTGACTGGGAATACCCGGCTGATGGAACAGAGGCGAATAATTTTTTATTGATGATGCAACAGTTATCTACTACCATGCATAATAATGGAAAGTTGTGTACCATTGCTGTCATCGGTTTATATGGTACCTCCATTGTAAACGGAGTTTTTGCTACGGTAGATTATCTGACCATTATGGCTTACGACGATAACGATTACGAGCATTCTACCTACAACCTGGCGGTGCAATGTATGAATTACTGGCGGGGAAGGGGCGTGCCGGCTGCCAAAGCTATTCTGGGGGTTCCTTTTTACTGCCGCCCTACCTGGGAAACTTACGCACAATTGCTGGCCCAGGGCGCTGACCCTTATTCTGATACCTACAATGGTAAAGGATATAATGGAATTACTACCATTAAAAATAAAACCAACCTGGCTTTTGATCAGGGTGGGGGCATTATGATGTGGGAATTATCAGGTGATGTAAGCGGTCAGTACTCGTTGGTATCGGCTATCCATGAAGTAGTACTAAACAGAACCGGCGGTGGCGGTAATCCTGTTACCACAGCCCCCATAGGCAAAACCATTTGGCTGCAGTCCAGCAGTAACGCATTGTATGTTAGTTCGGAAAATGGTACAAAGGCCATGAATTGCAACCGTACTACCCCTCAGGGCTGGGAACAGTTTTTGGTAGGGGATGCCGGCAATGGTAAAGTAACGCTGCAGAGCATGGGTAAATACGTGTCATCTGAAAACGGCGCGCAGGCCATGACCTGCAACCGTGCCACCCCACAAGGTTGGGAGCAGTTTGACTGGGTGGTAAATGCAGACAATACCATCTCATTGCGTGGTAATAATGGATTGTATGTAAGTTCAGAAAATGGCACCGCAGCGATGAACTGTAACCGTACGACCATTCAGGGCTGGGAAAAATTCAATGTTGGTATCATTACTGCTAGGACCACAAGGATCGCAACAGCATCACTTAATACTGTTACAGATAACATACCGGGAGGAATGTATCCCAATCCGGTACAAAAAGGATCTGCATTAACTGTTGCCGTAAAACAGTACAATGCCAATGCACCTGTACATGTAACGGTAATAGATCTTTCTGGTAAAACACTGGCTCAATTTAATGCCAACACTGGTACTATTAATATTCCGGTGAAATATATGCCAGGAACATACTTTGTGAAAATTGAAAATGCAGGTAAGCATTATGTTCAAAAGCTGATAGTGCAATAAAGGAACGCATCCTCCCAACTCCACATAATATCAATAAATTAAAGAGACCGCCACGGGCGGCCTCTTTAATTTATAGCTGAACTATCCTAATCAACTTATTTTTCAGTTATTACTGCTTCACAAACACATAAGGATCTTCTTCCACAAAATCGCTTTCTTTGGTCTCAATGGATATTACTTTGTTGCCACTGACCTTGAATTGTACAGAGAAGATACCGTACTCAATATTGTCGTATTGCATCAGCCATTCCTGCGAATCCATATACGAAAGGGTAGCGGTTAAATGATCATGGCTGTTGAATTTTACTTGTAGGCTCTTTTTATCTGCCCCCAGCTTAATATCCAGCGATCCGTACAACCCGTTTGTATAATGCCCCACGTAAGCGGGTAGTGGCAGTGATGGTGCTATGCCTTTTACCCGTGCCTGCCAACCGTGAATGGTTTTTAAAGTATCGGCCATGGTAGTATTGAAATCTGCAAGGTATTTCTTACTTCTGTTCTGATAAGGCATACCGGTATAAGCATCCAGCACCTGGGTGCGCAGGGCGCCAAACAGATTCTGGTTATCGTTGTTCGTAAGCACCGCGATTCCCAGCCTTTCTTCGGGAACAAAGCAAACAACGCTTACCATGCCGGCAGCACCGCCCGTATGCCAGAAAACCTGACGGCCATTGTAATCGCCCACCAGGATGCCTGATCCGTATCCTACAATGTGGGTGGGCACTACAGTTGATTTACGGCTTGTAATGGGTGTATTAATATCGCGGGTTGTTTGCAGCACACTAAAAGGCATCACACGTTTTCCTTCATAACGGCCGCTATCCAGTTGAAACAAAAGCCAGTGCGACAGATCGCTCACATTGCTGATCAAAGCTGCGGCCGGCGCCAGGTTATCCCAGTCGTCCCAGGGTACCTGGTTCAGCATGCCGGTAAAACTGGTGGTATAAGGTTTTGACAGCAGGCGGGTATCTGACAGGCTGTGTATGCTCGTATACGTATGATCCATTTGCAAGGGCGTTAGTATACTATCCTGGATGTACTTTTGCCACGTCTGACCGGTTATTTTTGGAATTACTTCGCCTGCTGCTAAAAAGCAACTGTTGCAATATCCGTAATGATTACGAAAACCGGCCTCAGGTTTCATCAGCTTCATTTTTTGCATGATCTGCTGCGGAGTAAGGCGACTGTTCCAAAAAGTAAAATCACCCTGGAAGGTTTTGGTGCCAATGCGATGGCTAAGCAGGTCGCGGATCGTTAACAAACCGGTGGTGGTCGGTTCGTATAATGTAAACCCGGGAAAATATTTGGTGAATTTATCATCCAGCGAAAGTTTTTTGTCATATTGCAGCTGGCTAAGCGCGGTAGCGGTAAACAGTTTGGAATTGCTGGCAATCATAAACAAGGTGTTTTCATCTACGGGTTGGCGTGTAGCTGTATCTGCCACCCCATAACCCTTCATAAAAGCAACCTGTCCATCTTTCACTATTACAATGGCTAACCCCGGTACATTCCAGTCTTTCATCCCCTGGCGGATGTAACTATCCAGGCTATCGGTAATAAAGGCAGGCGTTTGGCAGAAAATGCATTGGCTGATGGCTACAAGCAACAGCAGGGGCAGTAATTTGCGCATGATCGAAGTTAGGTTGATTAGGCACCGAAAATAAGGAAAATGATACGGTCGTAGCTAAAATTCCTCTTCTTCGGCTTTGGCAGTAGCTTTCAGGTGCTCCGCTTTTTTCACCAATTCAAGAAATTCCTTTTTGTAGGCATCACTGCTACTCTCGATACTACTTGTAGCAAGTGATTTTACCAGTTTATAATTGCTTCCTCCCTTGAATTCCGAGTTTCTTAGCACCATTCCAAACGCTGCCACAGCTGAAGCAAAATGCATGTTATTGCTGGCCACCCGGGAGTCGTCTTTTACTGATACTTCCATGAGTTTACTGCTGTCTTCATCCGGCTTTTTATAACGGATTTTCACAAACATCAATTCATTGGAAAAGGAGGCAGACTGCTTTTTCTGTTTTTGACTTTGGTAACGCAAGGGATCAACTGTTGCCAGTTCTTCATCATTCGCTACATTGGCCGGGATAATTTCGTACAAGGCAGTAACAGTATGATTGCTGCCCATATCACCCGCATCTTTTTTATCATTGTTAAAATCCTCTTTAGCCAGCATCCTGTTTTCGTACCCAATGAGCCTGTACCCTTTTACCTTGGCAGGGTTGAATTCAACCTGCAGCTTTACATCTTTCGCAATGGTAAAAAGCGTTCCGCCGAATTCGCTGATCAATACCTTTTTCGCTTCATTTATATTATCGATGTAAGCATGGTTACCATTACCCTTATCGGCCAGCTTTTGCATTTTAGCATCCTGATAGTTGCCCGTACCAAATCCAAGCACCGTAAGGTATACACCGGATGCGCGTTTTTGCTCAATAAGATTTTCCAGCTCATCATCGCTGCTGGCGCCTACATTAAAATCACCATCGGTACAAAGTACCACGCGATTATTGCCGTTCTTCATAAAATTTTGTTGTGCAGTCTGGTAAGCGAGTCCTATACCGGCGCCGCCTGCTGTCGATCCGCCGGCCTCGAGCGCATTGATCGCTTCCCTGATTTTGTATTTATCATTTGTAGAAGGCAAAACCAGCCCCGCATTACCTGCATATACCACAATGGCGATCTTATCCTGCGGACGCAATTGTTCTGCTAATAAGTTCAGCGATGATTTAACCAGCGGCAACTTATTTTCGTCTTGCATACTGCCGCTTACATCGATGAGGAAAACAAGATTGGAAGGAGTCAGTTTGTCGAAATCTATTTTCTTACCCTGTAGCCCGATCATTACTAATTGATGATCTTTGTTCCAGGGGCATTGTGCAGATTCAGTGGTTATAGAGAAAGGCTTGTCATTGGAGGGTTGCGGATAATTGTATGAGAAATAGTTGATCATTTCTTCAACGCGAACAGCTCCCGGAGTGGGAAGTCTGCCTTCATTTATCAATCTGCGAACATTGCTGTAGGAAGCTGCGTCAACATCAATAGAAAAAGTAGAAAGCGGATGATCTGTGACTTTCTGAAATTCATTTTCTTTGATATTGTCGTAACCTTCTCTGTTAAAGTCTTCGTTTTGGGAAGTGCCGGAATACCCCTGGTTATTGACACTTATTCCTGGAACCATACCTGAAAGTGCTGATGCTACAGAACCTGTCACAGACATCTTTTTTTGTGTCGAATAACCTACAACCACCACTTCGTCAAGACTATTTGTAGAGGCCTTGAGTTGTACGTTAATCACAGCTTTTCCTTTTACCTTAATTTCCTGCACATCGAAACCAACACTTGAAAAAACGAGTGTTGCTTTTTCATCTGGTACCTGTATTGAGTAGAAACCATTTACATCGCTTGCTGTACTTTTATTTGTACCCTTAAGCGTGATGCTGACCCCTTGTAGCGGCACTCCCTTTTCATCGGTTATTTTTCCTGTAATGGCAGACTGTGCATTAAGCAAAACGGTGCTTGCACACCACAATAGCAGTGATAATAAAGTTTTCATTGGCTGTTTTAGAAACAGATGCAGGAAAAAAGGCAATTACATAAAGTAATTAACAAACAAATCAAATTTTGTTGAAAGGAGCCTGCTCACTCCTTTCAGAATAACGTTTATTTTCATTTTCGCGGGTTTTCAATTCCGGCAATAAAACCCCAATTCTGATGTTGCAATCGCCCGAGGGAATTATAGCCCTTGCCGAAAATAAATCCATCACCCTGCGTGATAAAAAGCAGTTCGTTTTGTCCCTTTTGAAGGGAAAGCCTGGTGGTATAGGTATCGGCCTCTACTCTTTCCAGTTTGTGTTTATCATAGCTAAAGATCTCTTTGCCATTCAGAATGATTCGGAGTGTACCCGTAAAGTCAAAATCAAGTAATTTATTTGTAACGCTATCTGCATATAGTATATGTCGGGCAACCACGGTACCTTCCGGTAACTTAAAATAACGGCAAAGGTTCACATAATCATCGGCGGGCTCATTTATCTTTTTCCAGTTTTGCAGTTTTTTCACCTTTTCATAATCGTATATAAAGCCTGCGGGTAACTGATCAGAGATCTCCCAGTCGGTTATTCCTTCCGGCAATTCCCGCCAGTTCAAGTTGGCGAAATAAGCCGGGCCAAACATAGTTCGTAATAAAAGTGCACCTTTGTCCGCCTCCGTTTGCATCATAGTAATATCCATATCGGGCTTCGGGTTGTTATTGGTAAATACTTTAAGATGGTTGCCCCGTACTTCAATGGATGCATGAAACCATTCGTTTTTATGAATATTTGCCGCGGCCTGGTAACCGCCGTAAAACACCCAGCTCAGCGCCCCGTTATAAATGGGAATGTATTGAATAGCCTCAATGGTGCCGCCATAGCCCGGGCGAAAATAGAGGAACTGGTAATTTTGTTCATCCTTCGCATGGAACCCAATCCCAGGCATAACGGTTCCTGCAATATCAAGTTCCAATCTGAAATTTTTAAGGGCGATTGTTTTGTTCCAGATGCCCGCAAGGGCTTTGCCGTCAAGTTTTACGCAGGCCTTATCCTGGTAAATAGTATCTGTTAAGGGGGCTGTATTGTTTTGTTCTGATAACACTCGCCAGTCTGCCAGGTTAATACCTTGGCCTTGTGTGTTTAAAAATGGTAGTGAGCTAAGCAACAATACCGTTGACCGGAATAAATTCTTTACCATACAAATGTTTTAGGCTTTATGCAATGCCTGCAAATGTCGGCTCCCCGGGTCACGGTTCGTTTTCAAGGCTTGTTCAAGTTTGTGCAAGTTCATTCATAGTTGTAAATTGTTAATAATCATGCAAAACCTGGAAATGATGGAGCAACGCTATAAAATAAAAAACCCGCCGTTGCTAAAAGCCCCGGCGGGTTATGTTGGCGTGGGATATTAAAATTTATGGAATTCGACCTTTATATGATGCTTGTCTGCATACACCTTACCCAACTCCATCAGCTTCTTGTACTTCTCACTGAACGCATTCTGATACAGCTGCTCAAATCTGACAGCAGCCAATTTGATCGAATCATCTGCCACATGCGCATCCTTCATGGCGGCGATGGAAAGATATCCATTCTTTTCCTTATCGATCGTATAACCGAAAAGGTCCCTGGAGGCCTCGATCATTGGCTTTGTCTCCTCCGTTTCTGAAAGCGCCTGTACATCCTTATACGCCTTTTCTGCATACATAAGCCGGAATTTCACATGATCCACATAAGATGACTGCACCATTTTTTTGCTCTTTTCATCATACGATTGTGGTGTTTCCTGAAGCATCTCATAGATCTCCTTTCCGCCAAAACGGGCGAACGTGTTTGCATTCAAAACAGCTACATCAAAAGAATGCTCGGGTGTGGGCGTATTACAGGCTGCCAATGACAATACAACACCAGCCGATAAGATAAATCTTAATTTCATAGATTAAAGTATATATGTATTCGAGAATTTCCGAAATGTTAACCTGCTCTATTGCCTTTCTTCTACCATCTTAATTGTTTTCTCTATCGCCTCCTGTTTTTCTTTCACAAACCTTGTTTGCGGATAAAGCGTCAGCAGTTGTTTCAGCAGCATATACCCATCCTGCCACTTGCCTGCTTCCATGGTCTTTGCCGCCCGCTGGTAAAGTGCTACTGCGGCTTCCTGTGCAGGATCGTTCACGGGGAAATGTTTATAGGCAAAATCCTCCCACATTTCCGTAGTAAATGGCCAGCGCTGTTGTAAAGCTTCTTTATTCATCTGTTTGGGCACATCCGGGTACTGTTTCCCGCTGAACCCGGGATCAAGTTCTCTCAATTTGGTCAGTACACCTGCATACATAATACTGGCCGCTTCAGACAATTCGGGCGTAACAGGTTGCTTGTTCAGCAGGGATAGATAGTCGTTCCATTTTTTCCAAAAGGTTACTATCATGCGGTCACCGAGCGCATGGCCGGCGGGCAGTTGCTGGTAGCGGCTGGCCAGCATGAACAGGAAGGAGCTGTACAGTTGCTGATCCTTAAAGATTGCTTTGGCCCAGGTACCACTCCCGTTGCGGAACAGGTGCTCCAGCACCAGGTATTGCAACGTGTTCTGTGCCGGCAGCGCCGGTAGTGGTGCGTTGAAGATGTTTATCAGCAGGTCGCCAGGTTCCAGTGCAAACACCAGTCTGGCTATTGGCCAATTATTGTAGGCACAGGCCCAGCCTGCAAATTCCCAGTCGTTCATGGTGGTAGCACTGCGTTTTGATTGTATATCGGGCACATGGTACTGCATGTATTCATTGTAGCGCTCCTGTGTGAACAGATCAGTCAGTTTCTGGCGATAGCTCAGGTCCATGAAACCCAACTTTCCCAGGTAGCTAGTTACTTCGTACAAGGTACCGGAATCCTGCCCGTACAAAATATAACGAAGGCTGATGTCTATGAGTTCTGGTGTAACCAGTTTGCCCTCTTGCATAATACCGAGCACCAGTTGAATGAGGCCGGTAGATTTAGGCATGCGCAGCAGCATACCATATAGTTCTATCAATTCCGCTTTTTTGATGGTGCGGTTGTTCCAGGCGTCGGTGATCAGCGCCTTCATACCTAAGAAAGTGGCTGTACCGCTGTCGGTCATCAGGGCATGTTTGAAGGCTGCCAGGAAGGCGCCTGTCTGTTCGCTTTTTTCGGCGTTCTTCAGCAGCCAGGTAGCGCCGGTGAGCTGGATCATCCAGGGCAGGTCGGTGCGTATCGCCGCCTGGTGATCGGCCATTTTGCCCAGCAGTTGTACCCAGTCGGCCAGTGGCGCCTGTGGATAGGAACCGATGTGCCTGAAGAGCAGGCGCAGCAACACAGGCGCCAGTTCTTCCCAATCGGTCTTCAGTGTCTTCAGCAGTTCGTAGCTGCGTTCCAGTTCGTAGATATCTTTTGCCTGTTCCAGCAACAATGCCAGGCAGCGTTTAAAACCTGCATCGTCTGTATAGGAGAACGTTTTGAGGCGTTCTATTACCTGGTCTTTCAACGTCTCCGGGTACCAGGGGCCTTCCATTACTTCACAGAACAGTTGCAGCTGGTCATGTCGGTTACTATCAGTGACCACTACCTGGCAAACGGCACTTGCCAGTCTTGCTTTCAGCCAGTGGTCTGTTTCATGCAGTGCCAGCGAGGTGAGGATCGCTTCTGTTTGTGCCGACTTACGGCCGGTTTGCAGCAGTACGTCGGCCAGGGCACGGCGCAGGGCAATCAATGGTTCATTCCTGATTGCCGTTGCCAGCACGGGTTCAAGCTGATCCTGCCACTGTGCAAAGCGGTAGGCCAGCAAAGGAATAGCGGCTTCGCGCACATATGGGTTGTTATCCTGCAACGCGCTTATGATCAGTTGAGGGATCTCACTGTTCTGCAGCATCGAGAGCAGGTTCATTTTTAAATTGGCCGAAGATGTTTGATGGAACAGGTCGGCAAAAAGTGGCTGCAGGTGCGCCAGGGCGGTGAGGCGTTCCCCTACCAGCGCCAACAGTTCCGGCTGATCGGGCATTTGCTGCAGGGCTTTAAACAGGTACGTGAACACCTGTTCATCGATGTGCTGGCGGGTGCGCAGCAAGTTGATGATGGCGCCCTGTACAGTCCAGCTGCTATCTGTAGTAAGCGCGGCGGTTATGCCTGCCAGTACTTCCGTGGGTAGTGATGGTATATTGGCAAGCTCCTGTACAGCAGCCAGTCGCAGCTGTTCGCGCTCCGCTGGATTGATAAACAGCAGTAATAGTTTGGCGTTATCGGGCAACGGCAGCGGCGCTACCAGCTTCAGCAATGACTCTTTGCAGGCCACTGGCGCTACGGGAATGTAAGCGTACAGCGCCTGAATGGTATCGGCTGTTTTAGGTACTGCCTGGTGCAGGCCGTGAAGGCTGGCCAGTTGTACCTGGGTATCCAGGTCGTTGGTAAGCGTGAGCGCCAGTATCTCCTGTACAGAAGGATTATGGGCAGCTATTTCTGCCAGAACGCTGGTTGCCAGGCGACGCAGTTCCCGCTCTGGTTCCAGGCAGGCAATACTGGCCATGGTGTCTATATAAACGGAGTGGTTGCTGATGCGTGCGCTATCAATATCGCAAAGTAGTTGCAGCATGGCATGTTTTACTTCCTTGCTTGCTTCCTCACTGACGGCAGCGGCCAGTTTGGCAACGCCTTCCTCTGATTCAAGAAAGGGCCGAAAGTCGGCCAGCGCTTTGAGGCGGTCTGCTGTACTGCGTTCCGGCGATACGAGTATGTCGAATAAGTTGATGTCTGTAGCCATTGGATAATAGTTGTTGGAATGAATAGGGTTAATCTGCAAAGCCGGGACCGTCCTCCGCTTTTTGCGTTGGTGGCGGAACGGTGGTGCGTATCAGCTTGTCTACGTCTACACCCGCATTACGGCAGGCTTCTTTGAACAGATTAGAGAAGCTGGTGTCGTCGAGCATGGCAGCGTGGTGTTCCAATACGCTTTTCAGCACCGCGGGCGCAGCCCGCCAGTTATTATTCACGGATATGTATTGCAGATAGGGAAACATTCCATTCACCGTTTGTTGCGCGGCAATGCGTTGTTTGAACTGGTTTTCCAGGTCATCACCCCAGATGATCCGTAACAGCTCGTCGAGTTGAATAAGATTCAACCCGTTTCTATAGCCGCGTAATTCCAGCAATTGCCACAACGCAGGCTGCAGCTCAGGCACCAACGGATAGGTTTTAATGATCAACAGGTAATGGTATAACATGCCATTGGTGCGCAGATCGGCCTGTAACAGGCGACTGATGGCATACCTGATCAGGTGTTCGTCAATACCAAAATTGGCGATCATAAATTCCAGGATATCCGCTTCCGAAATGTTCTGTGCATACAGCGCGTTGTCGTTGGCAGGGTTCATACAGGCGTACAGCACCTGTTTGGCCATGTCGGGGTTTTCGCTGAAGTAAAACCAGATATGGGGAAAGATCCCATTTAGATCGTGGGCTACATCTGCTTTATGCAGCCATTGTTCCCAGTCAATACCGGCAGCACCGCTGTGAGAGATGGCTTTTTCCTGTGCCAACGTAGCACTGCGCAGGATGTCGCCATCTCTTTCATGATCGTTCAGCCGGGCAAACACGGCTACGGTTTCTGCAGGCAGGTTGGGTATAACGCTGAGCTTGCGGGCCAATTGCCGCCGCAGTTCCAGGCGCAGTTCAGGCTGCAGCAAAGCAGGGGCAGCCTGTATTATAATGGGTACGTTCCCGCGGGTAAGTGGTATCGTCAACAGGCCCTCGATGGCCCATTCACGTATACCGGCGGCGGGGGAACGAAGTGATTTCAAATACAGTTCGTGTCTGTCGCCCATGGTATTGCTAAGGGCTTTCAGGATGATGGCTTTGGCATCGTCGCGCTGCTCCTGCTCATAAGCCATGATGAACTTCTCCTGCATAGCCGGATGGGAGGGAACCAACCGGCCCAGTATGTCGTAAATGGAAAGCGTTATGCTGGCATGCAGGTTCTGTTGCAGCAGGTAGAACAGGGCGTCTGTCAGTTCGGGACTTTGGCTGGTATGGGGCGCCAGGAACTGTAACAGTTGCAGGGCCAGCTGGGTGTTGGTTTCGGAGCTCAGGCAATAATTCAGGTAGGCCACTGTTTCGGGCGTCAGGCTGATGCTGTAGGCAAACACATGCAGGGCCGCTTCACGAACACGGGCGTCCTGGTCATTTTTCAGCGCATACATAATAGCGTCCAGCACGGCCACGGTTTTTACGCTGTGTACAGCCAGCAGCAGAATGGCCCAGTGGCGAAAGCGAGGCTCGGGGTCTATGCGGAGTATAACGCTCAGGGGTACCTCAGGTACAATGGAGCGGTCTATACAATACCGCAGCACTACTTCCTTAATAGCTGCAGGCGTTATGGGTTGCAGCAACTGGGTGATCTGGTCAATGTTTAGTTTATCGTGCAGCAGTAAACGCGAGATCACTAATCTTTTTTCGTCTGAATCTGTTTCCTGCAGGATGCTGTTAAAGAAGGCAAGATCTGTTTCGTCTGTTGTTTTGGGAATAAGCAGCCAGGCCAGAATAAGGCGACGGGTATCTGCATTGTTATGCTGCTGATAGAAATCTATCAGCGGGTGTTTGGCGGCAGGGAAGGAGAGCGACAATTTTCCCAGCAGCCACAATACGGTGTCGCGGCCCTCGTCCTGTTGCAGTACGCTTACCAGCAGCTGCATAAAAGCGGCGGGATCAGGAATGGCCTGCAGGTTGCTGCCGGTGATGCGGTACAGCATATCGGCACGCAGGCGGGTGTCTGTTTCCGTCACTGCAATACCGATCCATTTATTGAGCACTTCCGGATCGTTGAGATAATGGGCAGCAGAGGCCAGCAGGTTGT
>NZ_JBJMLX010000012.1:0-21127 GCF_045805085.1 Niastella sp. | reverse complement strand
GCGGGCCTGGGTTATCATCCGGCGGGCTGGCGTTATACCGCTGCACTTGGTGAGTTTAATATTAATACCATGAAAATGACCCTGGCATTTTTGTACGTCGGATTCCAGTACACAGCTTTCGTCGGCTATTAATGGCAGTGGAGATTCGCTGTATAACCGTTTCATGCCTTCCCAATCGTCTTTGGCCAGTGGTTGTTCTACAAACTCAACGCCCAGGTCTTTGAGCGCGGGTAATTTCTCCAGGGCTTCGGTAACCGTCCAGGCGGCATTGGCATCAACGCGTAGGATGGCATCGGTATGTTTGCGTAAGGCAGTTACAATTTCTATGTCCTGATCGGTGCCCAGTTTGATCTTGTAAACGGGCCAGGGTTTTTCCTGCATCTTCGCCACCATTTTGTCGATGGTGTCTATACCGATGGTATAATCGGTTGCAGGTGCATTCTGGATATCCAATCCCCATAATTTGTACAGGGGTTGGTTGCGGATTTTCCCGTACATATCCCAGGCGGCAATATCCAGCGCGCAGACCAGGAAATTATTTTGCGGGTATAAATGATGCAGGTAATGCCAGTAGCGTTCGGGATCGGTAAAAGCGAATTTTTCGACAAACTGCTTTTTTGCCACCAGGTCGGCCACCATTTTTTCAACAGGAATATTGTAATACGTGATCGCCGGTGCTTCACCATAGCCAACCATGCCCCTGTTTTCGAGTTGAACGATCAGGGAAGGTTGATGGGTTTTGGTTCCTTTTGAAATGGTAAAAGGGTACTTGAACGGGAGATTGATTGATTGGTACGCTACTTTCATCGTGAATGGTCAATGGTGAATGGTCAATAGGTAGCTATTTTCCATTCACCATATTAATTATTATACTTTTTCAACTTGTTAACTTGTCAACCTTTTTCTTTACCTGCCAGAGTCCCGCACATATTCCTCCAACTCTTCATTAAACTCTTTCTCTTTTATTAGCTGTTCCAGCGTCAGGTGCATGCGGTACCGCCAGTAATGTTTGGGAATGGCTGGGATATTAATGCGTTCTTCCTGTGGGTTCTCCCGGCGCAGGGTTTCATTCATGCCTAACAGATCCTGCAACTGGAATGTTGCCCACATGGCGGGCGATTGCAGGTGCTGTATCACAATGGCTTTATTGATCCATGCTTCACAGGTGGCCGGCGCCTCGCCCCATTGCCCCAATACCGTGTTAAAGAACCGTTGCGTTTTTGTGCGGTCTTCTTCCCACCAACCGCGTATGGTGCTCATATCGTGTGTTGATGGGGTTACCACCGACAGATACGGCGCCTGTGCCGGATGGAAGAATTCACTATGGATGTCTTTGGGCATCCGTTGTATTTCCAGGCTCACAATACCCAACTGTTTCATTACAACCGGTACGCATTGCGGCACCATGCCCAGGTCTTCCCCGCAAATAAGCATGTTGGTTGAACGCTTCAACGCCGGCAATTTACGTAACCCTTCCTGCATCCAAAAATGTTCCTGTCGCTGATAGAAATAATTTATATAAAGTTCCTTCAGTTTATCCTGCACATAACCTTCCAAATGACGGAATGAGGTGGTGCTTTCCATGCTGATGCGGAAATGAAATTCCCGCCCCTGCGACCCCGGCTGTTCAAACAAAATTACATTGGAAATAAGATCGTACAACCCCTGCCGCAAGTGCTGATTTTCTTCAGTGCGTTCCAGCGCATCGAAATGTATTTCCACCTGTCGCTGAGTGGCAAAATCCTGTTTCAACGTGTACTGGTTTCCGGCAGTATCCAGATAAGGATAGAACTTTTCTTTATTTGGACCAAATAGCTCCCACAACACGGTATCGTTGATGTATGGTTGACAATACCGCACGGGGTTGAACCAGATGCCGCGTTGTTCAAACTCTTCTTTATAAACAGGCAATGCGGGCACAAAATGGCCCATAATGCCCTCTACAGCGTTCATGGGGATACTCCAGATGCGGAAGAAACCAAGGATATGATCGATGCGAAAGGCGTCGAAGTAATTGCTCATTTGTACAAACCGCTTGTGCCACCAGTCAAAACCACCAGCAGCCATACGCTCCCAGTTATACGTAGGGAAGCCCCAGTTCTGCCCACGTACTGCAAAATCATCTGGCGGGGCGCCTGCCTGCATTTCCATATGATACAATTCCGGTTCAACCCAGGCATCGCTGCCATAACGGTATACCCCAATGGCAATATCACCTTTTAATATAACGCCATTCTTATGCGCATAGGCGGCAGCTTCCTGTAACTGGCTATGCAAATGGTATTGCGTAAAGTAATGAATGGCTACTTCATCGTACTGTTTGCTTTTGGGAGAGGCCAGTTTTTGAATGGCTTCTTTATTGTAAATATTATTCGTCTTCCATTGGTTAAAATCAGCTGTTCCAAAGCGATCACGCAGGCTGCAGAAAACCGCATAGGGCACCAGCCAGTGTTCATTCTGGTAAAAGAACTTCGCGAAATCGGGGTCTTTTAACCACTTGTCTTTTTGCACCATGTACAATTCTTTTATGGCGGCCTGCTTTACATGCATGACGGCTTCATAATCTACCTCGGACAGCTCATTCAATTGTACCTGTTTTTTTTTGAGCGGTTTTATGAGGTCGGCAAATTCCTTCCCGGCCACTTTACTGATATTTAAGTACAGGGGGTGTAAGGCAAATGCCGAGATAGCAGCGTATGGATAAGAATCCATCCAGGTGTGGGTGGCGATTGTATCGTTCACCGGCAAGATCTGGATCATTTTCATGCCGGTTTTTACGGCCCAGTCAACCAGCAGTTTCAGATCGGTGAATTCTCCGGTGCCAAAGGAGTTTTTGCTGCGTAAACTGAATACAGGAAGCACCACGCCTGCTCCCCGCCAGGTTGCATTAGGCAATCTGACAAAGCCATCGTGCAGGATGGTGAGGGTGTTTACCAGGGCGTCGCCATGTAACCAGCGGTTCTCCCCGGTTTCGAACCGCACAAAGCTTTTGCTTTTTATATTGTAAACCCCATATTTGTATTGAATGGGGAACGATTCCTTTGGTAAATGCAGTTTTACCGCCCACCAGTTGTTTTCGCGGTGCAGTAATACCGGATCTGTCTCATCCCAATCGGCCAGGGCCCTGTTGCTGCCCAGCAGGCACACGACCTCATTTTTCTCCAGCAGCGGTGCTTTTACTTTAAAATAGTGGGTGGCATTTTTGACTGGTTTGGCTTTGGTGCGGGTTTCCTGCTCTTTAAGGAGAATTTCCTGGAAGGGATCGGTGTAGAAGGCATTTTCAAATTCGCCGGCAGGGTTCCAGTTATCCATTACCCTGATCTCCTGCATGGGCTTTTTTGAGATGTCGATCGTTTTGTGGTCATCCCACTCCTGCACCTGAAAGCCATCCATGCCTTTATAAATGTAACTGTAATGAATGACGTCAGTTTGTGGATTGTTAATGGTTACTGTGCCCGTCCACAGGTCGTGACTAAGCCAGGTTAACGGGTGCGCCTTTTCAACATCGTTATTTCCCAGCTCATCGGTGTTGCCGGTTACTAAAAGGGATTCGCCGGGCCGGGTAAAAAATCTTATATAAAAATGGATAGTCATAATAGTGTTTTTATTTACAGGTACCGGGTTTTAAAAAGGGAATAAAGCCTGATAACATGTTCATGCTCAATGTAAAAATATAGCAAGAGTTCTAAAAAATACCATTAAGGCCTTAATGGTTCGGGAAATTCAGGACAAATCAGCGAGCCACAACCGGGAGGTTTGAGGTTTGAAAGATAGTAAAAAATACACACCCATTTCCTATTTCAAAACTTTCGCACTACTTTTGCCCCAAAATTTTACCAATATGGCTAATGGTTCTTCAAAATTTTTATACTGGATCCTGTTCCTTGCATCAACAGCGGCGTTTATTCTTGCTATCGCTACGCGTTTTGAATATTTGACCCTGATCCTGCCTTTTGTTTGTACGTTCTTTGTAAAGGCTTTGGATATTATCTAATTTTACGAGACTATCATATAAAAGAAATGCCACCAATTATTGGTGGCATTTCTTTTTAAATATGTGGTAGCTTTTATTTGACTGTTGCTTATTGCCCTTTTGCCGATTGACTTGCAACCTGCGTCTCGGGCTTTTCAATAAAAATGGTCTGTTTTAATTTCACGGCTACGGTTTGCTCGTGTTTTACGGCCGGTGTCCATTGCGGCATATTCTCAAACGCTTCTATCAGGTGATCGTTGAGGTCGTCATTGCCGCCCTTAATCACATTGGCGTAGATCACTTTTCCCGTTTTATCGATCACAAACTCCACCATGGCAAAGGTTTTCTGCTGCTGGCCCAGGTATGGCGCCATGTCTTTGCTCAGTTTATCAATAAAGGCCTGGAATTTATCATTGCCACCAGGGAAAATCGGTAAGCGCTCCACTACAGTGGAGATCTCATCCTGGTTATAGGTCTTCAGCGGACGGCGTTCTTTTTTTACCACCTCTGGTTCTTTATCTTTCGGTATAATGCCATCTATCACATACTCGCCTTTCTTTGATACCATGATAACCGGCAGTTTGCGGGTTTTTTCAAAGTAAGTGTAGGCATGCTTCAACTCATCGGCCAGCGGCAGGTATTCAGGAAAATCCTTTACATACTTTTTCAGGTATTCGCCGCTGCGGGGATTGTCGAAACGTATGGGGAAAATATGCACCGGAATGAAATCCTGTCCTTCACTTTTAGCGTGTGCGGCCAGAATGTACAGTTCCTCTATCTGTTCATTATTAACGGGGATGCAACCGGTGGTAACACAGCTGCCATGGATATAAATATCGCCGCCAGGCATCAGGGAATCGCTGAGGATCCGGTCTGAGGCATTGGGGTAATTCAACCCAAGCGACAGGTGGTAATTACTTTTGGGGTTGAACTCATTGATATAATAGAAGCCCTCGGGCACCTGGTAATCGCCTGCCATACGTTTGGGGCCCAGGGAGCCTGCCATAGCGCATACCCGATAGGTTTTAAACAGGGCGAATTTATCGTTCAGGTCCTGTTTAACCCAAACTTCTATCTGGCTGTCGTATTTAAAGGAGCGAATGTAAATGTAGCGGGCAGGCCAGGCTAACTTTTTCTCCTCAAACTGCTTCATCAATGTGTCTTCCTTTTTTTTCAGCGCATCGTTAATGCGCGGGAAGCCACGTTGGTAATCGATAAAATTAATACTGGTAGCTGCAGTTTGCGCTGAAGCTGTTTTTACAAGGCTTATGGCCCCCAGTAAAAGTATATACGCGTATCTCATGAATGTTAACTGGGATAGTAACGAAAAATAGGTTATGATTATTTACTACGCTGGCGTCAATCGGTGTTAAAATTAATACAATCGGGCTACTAAAAAGCAATTTGGCTTATGCACATTGTGGAAAATACATGTTCCATTGTATCCCACCTGTTTTGTTGTTGATGCAGCTAAATGGCAGTTTAGCATCTACGATTGTTCATACTCAGGTGGTTCAACAATAAATTGTGATTAATGTTTATGCGAAAAGTAAAGATTGTTGCGCTGGAACGGGGCTTAAAAAAAATTGAAGGCCCGGAGAAAAGATGTTTGTTACCCCATCTTTTTCCAGGCCTCCAAAACAGGCAGATTCTCTCAATAATTATTATAAGTTTCCTCTCAGTTCCTGTTCCCGCTCAATGGCTTCGAACAGGGCCTTGAAGTTTCCTTTTCCAAAACTTTTGGCGCCTTTGCGCTGAATGATCTCAAAAAACAATGTGGGCCGGTCTTCAACGGGGCGGGTAAAGATCTGCAGCAGATAGCCTTCATCGTCCCGGTCAACCAGGATGCCCAGTTCTTTCAACGGCTCCAGGTCTTCGTCGATATGTCCTACCCTGTCGAGCAGTTCATCGTAATAGCTGGTAGGAATTTTCAGGAACTCAACACCACGGTCGCGTAATGTAGTAACGGTTTCCACAATGTTATTGGTTGCCAGCGCCACGTGCTGGCAGCCTTCGCCATCATAAAATTCCAGGTATTCTTCAACCTGTGATTTCTTACGGCCTTCAGCAGGCTCATTGATGGGGAATTTTACAAACCCGTTGCCATTGCTCATTACCTTACTCATAAGGGCCGAGTATTCGGTAGAAATATCATTATCGTCGAAGCTCAGGATGTTGCGGAAACCCAGCACTTCTTCGTAAAAGCTTACCCATTTATTCATTTGTCCCCAACCTACATTGCCTACGCAATGGTCAACATATTGCAAGCCGGTATCGGTTGGGTTGTATACTGTTTTCCACTCTTTAAAACCGGGCATAAAGGCGCCGGTGTAATTCTTTCTTTCTACAAACAGGTGAACGGTTTCGCCATAGGTATGAATACCGCTTAATACCACTTCGCCATGGTCGTCTTTAAGGCGGGTTGGTTCCATATAACTTTTACCGCCGCGTTTGGTGGTTTCTTCCCAGGCTTTGGTGGCATCCTGTACGCGCAGGGCCAGTACTTTTACGCCATCGCCATGTTTGTAAATATGGTCGGCCATGGGATTGCCGGCACGCAGCGGCGTTGTTAATACAAACGTGAGCTTGTTTTGTCTTATCACATAACTAACGCGGTCTTTTACGCCGGTCTCAGGCCCTGAATAGGCGATTGATTGAAAGCCAAAAGCGGTTTTATAGAAATGGGCAGCCTGTTTGGCGTTGCCTACATAAAACTCCACATAATCGGTTCCTTCGAGTGGAAGAAAATCGGTATCTGTATTGGGCGCAGTCGCCATTAATGTCTTTGACATACTATTTGTGTTTAAATGGTATTCAGGAAATAAAGCAGCAGTCAATTATAAAATAACTGGCAGCAAAGAATAAATTGTACGGGAGGGGAATACTACAAATGACTGTCCATAGCCAATGCTTCCATCAGCAGGGAATAGCCCATGCGCTTATCGTTAAAAACCTTATGTGGGTAATCGGGTTGCATTCGGTGAAACAAAGATAGCTAAAATGTTGATACCTAGGGCGGCCCCGAGCGGAGTCGAAGGGCGGGGAGCTGGATTTTACACATGGAGCGTCGTCGAAATGTGCCCTTCTCCTCACCCCGACTTCCTTATCTTTGTCGCTTAACTAAACACGAACCATGCAAAAAATCGGAATCCTTGGTGGCGGACAATTAGGCAGAATGCTTTTACAGGCCGCGGCCAACTATCCTGTTGAAACCTTTATCCTTGAAAACGATGATCAGTGCCCGGCAGCCCATTTGTGCCATCATTTTGTGAAAGGTGATATTCGGAATTTTGATGATGTGTACAATTTCGGCAAAGGACTGGATGCCATTACCATTGAAATTGAATCGGTGAACGAAGATGCCCTGGAAAAACTGGAACAGGAAGGCGTTCGGGTATATCCCCGCCCTGCCGCCCTGCGCACTATAAAAAACAAGATCCTGCAAAAAGAATTTTATAAAGAAAAACAAATTCCCACCTCTCCATTTATTATTACGCAGAACCTGGCCGAACTAAGGGCCAATGCTTCTTTTTTACCAGCTGTACATAAAATTGGCATCGGAGGTTATGATGGGCGTGGTGTTCAATTGTTGAACGCATCTGATGACCTGCCTAAAGGTTTTGATGCGCCGGCCGTTTTGGAAAAAATGGTGACTATTCATCGCGAGATCTCCCTAATTATTGCGGTGAACGATAAAAATGAGATCGCTTTTTACCCACTGGTTGATATGGTGGTAGACCAACGGTTGAACCTGCTCGACTACCAGATCAGTCCGGCTGAAGTGAACGAAAAAACATTGTGGAAAATAGAAGCCATTGCACTGGCTGTAGTAAAAGGACTAAAAAGTGCAGGTATTTTTGCGGTTGAGTTGTTTGTAGATAAACAGGGTGACGTGTTTGTAAACGAAACCGCTCCACGCGTTCATAACAGTGGCCATCATACTATAGAAGCCAATTACAGTTCGCAGTTTGATATGTTGTGGCGCGTTATGTTACAATATCCGTTAGGCAATACTGATGCTATTTTACCAGCCGCCATTGTAAACCTGGTAGGCGCCGAAGGATTTGAAGGCGAAGCTAAATACCAGGGGCTGGAAGAAATACTGGCCATGGATAATGTGTTTGTTCACCTCTATGGAAAAAAACAAACCAAGCCTGGCCGCAAGATGGGGCACGTAACCATCGTCAGTAAAGACAAACAGGATTTGACGTATAAAGCGAATAGGATTAAAAACATATTAAAAGTAGTTTGTTAACCCCCGTTCTGCCTGCCGTTCATCTCTTTTTAATATACAAGCTTAGGTAAAACATTAATTTTGCGGGCGATACGTCAGCGTAAAACGTGAACCGTTTCACGACATTAAACTTATAACAACTCAGATGAACCGTAACAGCAGGATTGTTTTTGGATTTATTCTGTCCCTCATTTTTATTTCCTGTAAAAGCGAGAAAAAAGATGATGCCCCCAAAGCCGGCGGCAAGGCCGGCGGTGGCAATCGCCCCGTACAGGCTGAAGCATTTATTGTAAGAGCAAAACCCCTTAGCGAAAGCCTGGAGATCCCCGGTACCCTGTTCCCCTTTGAAGTAACTGAGATCCGCCCTGAAATTTCTGGCCGCGTAGTTGCATTGAATATTCCGGAAGGAAGTTTTGCGCAAAAAGGCGCCTTGCTGGTAAAGCTGTTCGACGGCGACCTGCAGGCACAGCTAAAGAAATTACAGGTGCAATTGCAGATTGCTCAAAAAACGGCTGAACGCCAGAAGGAATTGTTATCTATCAACGGTATCAGCCAGCAGGAATACGACCTCAGTGAATTGCAGGTAAGCAACCTGAAAGCTGATATTGATCTTACCCAGGTAAGCATTAGCAAAACTGAGATCAGGGCGCCTTTTACCGGTCGTATCGGTTTAAGGAATATCAGTAACGGCGCGTATATCAGTCCCACTACCCTTGTTACTACCATTAGCCAGGTTAATCAATTGAAACTGGAATTCACCGTACCTGAAAAATACAGTGAGGCCATGCATAAAGGCCGTCAGGTGAGCTTTACTATAGCAGGAACCGATCAAAAGTTCAACGCATCTGTGCTGGCTACCGAATCGAATATTGAAGCCACTACCCGTACCCTGAAAGTAAGGGCGGTGGTACAGGGCAAACACCAGTTGTTGGTACCTGGCGCCTTTGCTAAAGTAGCTTTACAATTGGGAAAGAACGACCACTCCCTGATCGTTCCTTCACAGGCTGTAATTCCACAGGCGCGTAACAAAAGCGTGATCGTGTATAAAGATGGTAAACCCAACTTCCAGGTGGTTGCTACCGGCATTCGCGATTCATCGTATGTGCAGGTGTTAGATGGCGTTAAGGAAGGCGATACGATCATCATTACAGGTTTACTGGCCATCCGCCCTGATAGTAAAATCAAATTAGTAAAAGTTCAATAAGATAGTTTAATGAAATGAGCCATAAAATTTTCGAGCTATCATACTATTTTGCGATGAAAATTTTATGGCGAATTCCATCTGGCCAAAATAAAATAGAAATTTTCAGATGAATATCTCGGAACTGAGTTTGCGGCGACCGGTATTGGCAACGGTACTGAACATCCTGATCGTGCTGTTCGGGGTGATCGGTTTTACCTTCCTGGGGGTTCGTGACTATCCCGCCATCGATCCGCCCAACGTAAGCGTGCGCACGAGTTATCCCGGCGCCAATGCAGACATTATAGAATCACAGATCACAGAACCACTCGAAAAATCCATTAACGGTATTGCGGGTGTAAGAAATATCACGTCAACAAACAGCCAGGGTGTAAGCAGTATTAACGTAGAGTTTGACCTGAGCATTGACCTGGAAGCTGCCGCCAATGACGTGCGCGATAAAGTTTCCCAGGCCATCCGCTCCTTACCTACCGACCTTCCGGCCCCGCCTGTTGTTTCAAAGGCCGACGCGAGCTCTGACGCCATCATCTCCATGACGGTGCAAAGTAATACGCGCAACCAGCTGGAGATAACAGAATATGCGAACAACGTACTGGTTGAACGGTTACAAACCATACCCGGTGTTAGCTCCATTCAGATCTGGGGGGAAAAACGCTACGCCATGCGTATCTGGTTCAACCCCGCCAAACTGAGCGCTTACGGCTTAACGCCAGGCGATGTGCAGGCTGCGATAGCCAAAGAGAATGTGGAATTACCTTCGGGTAAGATAGCAGGCAATAAAACGGAATTAACGGTGCGCACCTTCGGTCGCTTAACAACCGAAGAAGACTTCAATAATGTTATTGTAAAGAATGTGAACGGCAGCGACATCCGGTTAAAGGATGTGGCTGAAGCGGTATTAGGACCCGAGAACGAAGAAACCGTTTTGAAGGAAAGCCGCATTCCTATGATCGCGCTGGCCCTGGTGCCTCAACCCGGTTCCAACTACGTAGCCATCTCGAACGAGTTTTATAAACGCCTTGCCCAGCTGGAAAAGGAAATGCCCGGTGATATTAAACTGGGTATTGCACTCGATCAAACCAAATTCATCAAGCGTTCTATTTCAGAGGTAGAAGAAACCCTGATCATATCATTGATCCTGGTGGTGCTGATCATTTATTTGTTCTTCCGCAGCTGGCTGATCGCTTTCCGGCCATTGATCGACATCCCGGTGTCATTGATCGGCGCCTTCTTTATCATGTACGTCAGCGGTTTTACGGTGAATGTGTTGTCGCTGCTGGGTATTGTACTGGCCACCGGTCTGGTGGTGGATGATGGTATTGTGGTTACCGAAAACATCTTTAAAAAGATGGAAGAAGGGATGAACAAATACCAGGCTGCGAAAGAAGGTTCAAAAGAAATTTACTTTGCGGTTATCGCTACGTCCATTACGCTGGCGATCATCTTCTTACCCATCATTTTCTTACAGGGCTTCGTAGGCCGCCTGTTCCGCGAGTTTGGTATTGTGGTAGCCGGTGCGGTGTTGATCTCTGCCGTTGTATCGCTTACACTTACGCCGGTACTGAACGTGAAGCTGACCCGCGATGTGCATAAGCACAGCTGGTTCTATCATAAAACGGAACCTTTCTTCCGCTGGATGGAAGACGGTTATCACAATTCGCTGAAGCGGTTTATGCGCGTGCGCTGGATCGCCTGGGTAATTGTGGCGGCTTGTGCGGGCATCATTTATTTCATTGGTGGCAGCATACAGTCTGAGCTGGCGCCTATGGAAGACCGCAGCCAGTTCCGTTTACAGGTTACAGCGCCTGAAGGTACCGCCTATGATTATATGGATACCTATATTGACCGGTTGGCGCAACTGGTAATGGATTCAGTGCCTGAATCCAAAACGGTGTTGAGCATTGTGGCCCCTGGTTTCAGTGGTTCCGGTGCTACCAATACCGGTATGGTACGTACTACCTTAAGCGATCCTGAGGAACGCACCCGCTCGCAACAACAGATCGTTGATCTTATAAACCGCAACCTGGGTAAGTTCTCAGATGGTAAAGCTTTTGCCATCCAGGAACAAACCATTGCAGTAAACCGCCGTTCGGGGTTACCGGTACAGTTCGTTATTCAAAACAATGATTTTGATAAAATAGCCCAGGTGCTGCCAAAGTTCCTGGAAGAGGCGAACAGGAACCCGGTTTTCCAGGGGGTGGATGTGGACCTGAAATTCAATAAACCGGAGGTTAATATTGAAGTAGACCGCATAAAAGCCAGTCAGCTGGGCGTGAGCGTTTCCGATGTATCGCAAACCCTGCAGCTGGCCCTGAGTAATTTGCAGATGGGGTATTTTTACCGTACCGGTAAACAATATTCCGTGATCGGCCAGGTGGAGCGGAACGATCGTGACGACCCTACTGACCTGAAGAATATTTATGTGCGCAATAACCGAAACGAAATCATTTCACTGGATAACCTGGTTACCATGCGCGAGGCAACCACCCCGCCTACCCTGTACCACTTTAACCGGTATAAATCGGCCACCGTTTCGGCTGGTGTAGCACCAGGTCATACATTGGGTGAGGGTATAAAGGTGATGGAGGATATAGCGAAGAAATTACTGGATGACTCCTTTGCCACTTCGCTCTCAGGCCCCAGCCGCGACTTTGCAGAGAGTTCCGGTAATACTTCCTTTGCCCTGTTACTGGCGTTGGGACTGATCTTCCTGGTACTGGCAGCGCAGTTTGAAAGCTTTATTGATCCAGTTGTGATCATGATTACGGTACCGATGGCCTTTGCGGGCGCCCTGTTGAGCTTGTGGTTGTTCGACCAAACACTCAACATCTTTTCACAGATTGGCATGATTATGCTGGTAGGGCTGGTGACCAAGAACGGTATCCTGATCGTGGAGTTCGCCAACCAGAAACAACATGCCGGTTTGCGTAAACGGGAGGCAGTAATTGAAGCGGCGAGTGCTCGTTTACGCCCTATCCTGATGACGAGCCTGGCCATGGCCCTGGGTGCATTACCATTGGCGTTATCGCTGGGTGCTGCCTCAACAAGCCGTATACCGCTGGGTATTGTGATCGTGGGCGGTATCATGTTCTCACTGATATTGACCTTGTATGTGATCCCAGCCGTTTATTCATTCCTGTCGCAGCCAAAACACAAAAGTGAAATGGAACTGATGGATGATAAAGAAGGGCACAGAGCTTAATAGGTTACCAGTAACTTTAATTTTACTATGAAATATATTTTCTCATTGTTTGTTTCTTTGAGTGTTGTCACCCAAATAAACGCACAACAGCAGCTTACCTTACAGGATGCCATCACGGCTGCTTTGAAAAATAACTACGACATCTTATTGAGCCGTAACGATTCTACTTCCTATGCACTGGATCGTTATTATTCATTCGGCGCCTTTATGCCGCAGTTGAATGGAACGGCCTCGGCAGTTTGGAATACCAACAATCAACAATTGAAGTTTGCCAGCCGGGTAAATGGTAAAGACAGTTTGATTACCCGTAATGGCGTACGCACTTCTAATTTAAACTACGGCGTAAGCATGAACTGGACCCTGTTCGATGGGTTGAAGATGTTTGCTACCCGCGAAAGATTAATGGAGCAGGAAGCGCTCGGCGCCCTGAACCTGAAATCGCAGATCGTGAACAGCGTGGCGGCCGTGATCAATAGTTACTATGGCATTGTTCGCCAGAAAGAATTATTAAGAGCGCTTGAAAATCAGGATACGGTGTATGTAGAACGCGTTCAGTTGGCCGATAAGAAATTATCGGTGGGTTTGGGCAGCAAACCCGAACTGTTGCAAGCCAGGGTTGACTTCAATGCGCAAAAAACGCTTCAGTTAACGCAACAATCGATACTGGCCCAGTTGCGTGACCAGTTAAACCAATTGATTGGCTTTAAACAAGGCTCTGTATACGAGGTGGAAGACAGTATTCCGCTTAACACCTCGTTGCAATATGGGGAATTTGCCCAGCAATATGAGAGGTCAAATCCAATGCTGCTGGCTGCTAAAAAGAGCATCGAAGTAGCCAATCTTTCCGTAAAAGAACAAAAAGCCGGTTTGTGGCCTACCCTTTCCTTCAATTCTGCCTACAACTTTTCCAAAACCAATAACAGCGTGGTGGTGAATCAGAACCAGCCGTTCTATAACCAGAACAGGGGGTTTAACTACGGGCTTGGACTGAATGTACCTATTTTGAACGGATTGAATACCCGCCGTTTGATAAGGCAGGCGCAACTGAATGTGCAGTACCAGGAAGTGAATTACGAAAAACAACGCTCCCTGGTAGATGTAGGCATCAGCAATTCTTTCAAAGACTACGAATTGCAGAAGAAACTGCTCGATATAGAATACGACAACATTTTGCTGGCCGACGAGAACGTAAATATTGCGCTGCAGCGGTTAAAACAAGGGGTAACCACTTCGCTTGAATTACGCGAGGCGCAAAAGAGTCAGCAGGACGCTTATATCCGGCTTATTACCGCAAAATACAATACCAAGATGGCCGAAACGGAATTGTTACGGTTAAAAGGCGATCTGTTGAAGTAGGTACTGTTATTACCGGCCTTTGCGGGTGCGCAAATATTTTCTTTTCTTTGCCATATAACTTACTCTTAATATGGATCCAAAGGTTGGAATAATTATGGGCAGCGATAGCGATCTGCCTGTTATGCAGGCAGCGGCAGAAGTGTTGAAGGGGCTGGGTATTCCTTTTGAATTAACGGTGGTGAGCGCACATCGTACACCCATGCGGATGGTGGAATATGCTACAAAGGCCCGCGGGCGGGGTTTGAAAGTGATTATTGCCGGGGCAGGCGGCGCCGCCCATTTGCCGGGAATGGTAGCTTCCCTTACGCCATTGCCGGTGATCGGAGTGCCTATTAAATCTTCCAATTCAATAGATGGCTGGGATTCTGTATTATCAATTCTACAAATGCCCAATGGCATACCGGTTGCTACAGTAGCGCTGAATGCTGCTAAAAACGCTGGTATTCTGGCCGCCTCCATTATAGGGTCATTTGATGAACATATTGGGGATCAGGTAGCTGCCTACAAGAAGAAACTGGAAGAAGAGGTATTGGTAAAGATCGAAAATCTAAAAAAACAAGGGTGGGAAAACAAATTTGATTAGGCAGATATATTCCATCCTTGTAATTTGCGCGCGGTATGAAACTCAAATTGCTCGACTACAGAGAAGTTCCGGATTTGCCCATTGGCTCAAATGTTGAATTTTTTAATGAAACCCTATACCTGGTTGATGATGATGCCAGTGACCTTGTTGTCCTCAAAAAGTGGCAGGTTCAGGCCAAGCATCGCCTGCTGGGGTACGATGATCCCAAATTACTGGCCGGGACAAGATCCGATTTTGAAGCAACTACCATCGTAGTGGTGAATAGTATTCCCCGCCTGCTGGTAATGGGTTTCGATGTAAAAGACCAACACCACAAAGCCATCCTGGTTAACCTGGATGATCTCACCAAGGAAGAATACGATATTTCCGTTTTCTATAACCGGTTGAAAGAAACCGTAAGCGTAATCAATATTGAGTCGGCCGCCATTGTACTGGGCAAACTCATTTTGTGTAACCGCGACCACAAAACAGCTCCTGAAAAACACATCATTGTAACCGATGCTGATTTCTGGAAGAACCAGGAAAAAGCTGAGATCACTACCGTAAGTTTTGATCTGCCGCAAACGCCTAAACAGGTGGTTGGTTTATCAGGACTCGCCTATTCGTATAAAAACGACTGGCTGGTAGTAAGCTTACTGTCTGAAAGTGGTGATAAAGATCATCAGACTACAGGCGATAGTTACCTGGCCGTTATTGAAAACGCTTCACGCAAAGTGGTGCGTAAAAAAATGAAGGTAAATTCCCTGTTTCATTTAAGTGAGGCAGACGAGGGTTTTGCCGGGTTCAATATGCAGTCGGTTTGTATCAGGACGGATAAAAGCAGCCGGGTGAAATTATACCTGCTGGCCGATAACAAAGCCGCTCGTAAAAATGGCATCTTCGCCGTACGCGTTAAAGAATAATCATCTTATTACAAATAGAAAAACCCCGATGATATTCATCGGGGTTTTTACTTTTATAAGTGTCGCTTTAATTTTCTTCCAGAATAATGAATTCCTGCTCTAACGTGGGCGAGTGTTCATATACTTTTTGAATGAATTCCTGACCCCACAAGGCAAACCAGGGCATAAAGTTATCAACCCGTTCCTGCAAGCCATTGCGCGGGAAGATGGCTGTTCTGATAGCCTGTATCTGTCGCTGCTCGGCTTCGTATTTTCTTTTTTCAGCGCGCAGTAATTTCTTTTCCAGTTCCTGCAAAGGCTTCAGCGTGCGGGCCTGTAGTGCTTCTACGTGCTGGGTCAGCGATTGATCGATGGCCGCTGTTTTATTTTTTAACTGCTCATATACGTGCATGGCAGCTTCCAGTTCATGCTTTAATTTCAACTCTCCATTCTTGTGGCGCGATACCAGTTGAGTTAACAACTGATTTTCCGATTGAAAAAAGTCTTTCGATTGCAAACCCAGTTTCTGGATCTTTTCCTGCCACTTCTTTTCCACTATCAAAAACGAATTACGCAACACCAGCATGGGGAATGGCACCTGGTAATGGTCAAACAGGCCTTTTAATTCCAGCCAGTAAGCCGTTTCGCCACCGCCACCAATAAACGCAATATTGGGCAATACCGTTTCCTGGTACAATCCCCGTAAGATCACATTCGGACTGAACCGTTCAGGATGGTTACCCAGTTCGGTCAGTATTGCTTCCTGAGAAAAATTAACAGTGGTGTTCCTTACTTTGTATTGGCCATCTTTTAATTCAATCAACTCGCGGATACCATCCTTCAGGTAGAATAAATTAATAGGCCGCGGTGATGCCTGTACTTTATGTTCCTGCGAAAGCTGTTCAATGGTTTTACCTACAATACCGGCGGGTGTTTGTTGCAGCAGGTCTTCCCGAAAAACCGGTTCCATCACTTTCTTCAGGTTCGCATTATCGGGCAGTATCACTATCAACCCATATTCTGCAAATAATGCATTGATCAGTTTAAAAGTGGCTATCTGTATATCCAGGCTTTGTAAATAACAGTCGCGCAGCAGTTGTATCAATTCTTTTCCATGGGGTTGAACCGATAATTCGCCATCAATGCGATGGATCAGTTTATCGAGCCCTTTAGTGGTCATGCGGCCAACCGCCCCGGTTTGTTTGGTGTCCCAAACCAGTTTTTCGCCGCCCAGGTAAACATGGCCCAGTTCATCGAGGTCCGCATCTTCGCTGCCCATCCAGAAAACGGGTACAAAATGTTTATCGGGAAATTCCTTTTTTAACCGGTCGGCCAGTTTTATAACATGTACTATTTTATAAATGAAATACAGGTGGCCGGTAAAAATGGCCGGCTGGTGCGCTGTAGTAATGGTGAACGTATTGGGTTGCAGCAGTTGTTTAATGTTCTGCTGAACCTGGCTAGATGTGTGCACCCCCACGTATTGCTGCTGTAGTTCTTTCACCAGTAACTGACGGTCGGGTTGCACGGATTCCCTGGCCTCTATGGCGGCCTTTATCCCTTCCAACGATACCGGATGCTTATAAAAAGGCAGTAAGGAGGGCGACTGGTTCAAATAATCTATAATGATCTTAGAAAAGTAACCGGTCTGTTCAAATGATAAATTAGTAGAATTACAATCCATAATTAAGCGAATGCGAACATAAAAGTACTATCAACTGCACGTTTGCCATAACTGATCGTCAATTTTAACGTTCCATTGCTACTTTAGTTCATACGCCACTATTTTATTTTTAAAGAAGGTGGGAACATACACGATCCTGTTTTTGGCATCGTAGCCAATATCGGCCGTATTGGATTTTTGTTCACGCGTATCGAGCAGGAGTTGTTTGGTGCCATCTCCCTTTACATAATACACTGTTCCAATCCAGCAGCTTACGATATAATCTTTCCCTGTAACATGTTCCAGTCCATCGGTGCTGGCTTCCATGCCATCGGCCAGTTTGGTAAGGGCTTTATCTTTTTCTACTTTATATAAACCGCCGGCATCCAGGATATACAGGTTGTCGCCATCAATTAACACTCCATTAGGGCCTTTCAGGTTCTCAAGCCAGGTGGTTACCTGTCCGTTCTCGATGCGGTGGATCTTTTTGGTTTTGGAGTCTGAAACGTAGATCACGCCTTTTTTATCAACCGTAAGGTCGTTCAGGCCTTCGGCGCCTGTAACCGGAATGGTTTGGGTGAGTACGCCTTTTTTGATATCGATAACGCCTACTTTGTCAACGTCGGCTACATACAGATTGTTTTTATATAACCCCATTCCCTTGGGTGCATTAAAGCCGCTTACCCAGTCAACGGTAATGATCTTGCCATCGAGCCCCACTTTGCCCACAGAGCCTTTATTGTCTTTTTCCCAGGGCTGTCCGTCTATGTTGGTAACATATATGATCTTATTCTCTGCGTCATACAAGGCCGATTCAGGTACCTTCAACAGCGTATCTGTTTCCCATTTTTTAACGAGTTGATGTTCCTGGGAAAAGGCAACTGTACCAGCCCCCATAAGTATAGAAACGGCAATGGCTATTTTTTTCATATGTCTTGTTTTTTAAAGGTTATAAAGGTGCGATAATATTTTATTTTTCCAGACAGTCGTTGAGCTGGTTTTTCAACAATTTTATAAAATACATATGCTGAAATTACTGAGATTATATAGCCGGCTATAACCAGTATAACAATTTGGTACCCGGCGTTGAATGTATGCGATAATACATTGATGAATGCTTTGCCGGTTATAGGGTGAAGCAGGTACAGCGAGTAAGATATTTTTCCCAGGAAATTCAGTGCGCTATTGGTAAAGGCAGGCAGAAAATTGATGATCAGGATAGTAAATAATGCAGCTGTAGCGTAACTTATTGGCGCGACCATTACAGCAACCGTTAGGCAGAGCAACGTTACAATAAAACACTCCCTGCTTTCAATAATATTCGTTTGCCAAAAAGTATAAAGTATGCCAATGAGAAAAAAAGGGGCATGTACCGGGAAGAATTTATAGTCTGGCAGTAAGAAAGGGCTGAATAAAAAGATCAAATAAAAGCAATACCGATAGGCCTTAATACCAGTCAACAACAAAGGCAGCAGCAGCGACAATAGAATATAATATTGAAATTCCACAGATAACGTCCAAAAGATGCCTAATGCCCAACGGCCATGGAAAAACGGCACCAGGTAACCCACGTGAAGGAGGAGATCTCTGGTTGCAGGCATTTGATCAACATCGGCTGAAGTAGGAACAAGCGTTCTGAGCTGAAAATAGATAAGCGCCAAAACAATACATGCCAGGTACGGTGGTTCTATCCTTGCCAGCCGTTTCAACATAAATTTTCCCCAATTGCGATACCCATATCCACCCCGGATCATTGAAAGTGGGATCACGACTCCTGAGATCACAAAAAATATAAAAACCCCGGCTTTACCAATCCTGAAAATCTCTACGAGGTCAGCATTATGGATATAGCCAGGTGAAACGAAATGAAAAAAGCAAACCGTAGATGCCGCAATTCCACGCAGGCAATTAATGACAGGGATATTTTTTGCGGTGAGATCTGGTTTTACCGGCACTAAATCAATTTGCCATAAATATAGTTTATAAGTTATTAACTTACTGGGTTTGTAAGTTTTTCCGGAACCCACTAACTCAATAACTTACGAACTAAATAACGCTACACTATCAGAACCTTTCCGGGCTGAATGCAACTACATCAATAGAAGTCATCTTTTTACCTATAAGCTCCTCAACTAACTTTCCCGTTGCCGCCGCCAGGGATACCCCCAGCATGGCGTGGCCGCCAGCGATCACCAGGTTCGCATATTTACTGTGATGGCCTATATAGGGCAGCCCATCAGGCGTGAGCGGACGTAACCCATACCAGATCTTTTCTTTAGGCATCATATCTAATGCCAGATCGGGGTAATAGGCTTTAGCGCCGTTATAGATGGCCTGGGCGCGCTTTTCCAGCACGGGGGAATTGAGCCCGCTTATTTCCATAGTGCCACCCATCCGCAGATCAGCGCCCATAGGCGTCATGGCCACTCTTTTATCGACCAGGATGGCCGGGTAACGCAGGTTGCGTGGTACGTTCTCATACGTCATGCTATAACCCTTGCCGGCTTGTAATAACAGGGATACCCCTAACTTTTCGCTTACTACCGGCAACCAGCTTCCGCTGGCCAGCACCAGTTGTGAACAGTCGAATTTGCCCTGGTTGGTTATTACGGCCGTAACAGTATTGCCTTTTTTCTCAAAACCGGTTACCGTGGTGTTCAATTGCAGTTTTACCCCTGCTTTTTGCAGATGTGTTTTCAGCGTGCGCATAAAATCACCAGGGTGCAGGTGGCAGTCGATGGGATATAACACCCCTCCCCTTACATCAACCTGAACATCGGGCTCCATGGCCTGTACTTCCTGTGCACTGAAGATCTTTGTATCTATATTCAGTTGGGCTGCTTCTTTGGCCAGTTCTATTTCATGCTTTTCAGTAGCAGCTGATTTATACAGCATAAAGCAACCTACTTCCGCCATGCGGAAATGATTGCCAATGTCGTTCTTTATATCGCTTGTTAAATCGCGGCTGAGGTGCAGGAGATCATTTAACGGCGGAATATTCTTATGTAAAGTTTGTGCATTCGCCTGTTTCCAGAAGGTCATTAGCCATTTGATGAGATCGAGGTTGAGGCGGGGCTTTATATAAAACGGACTGGTAGAACTAAGCATCCAACGCAGACCTTGTGCTACTATACCGGGTGATGCCAGGGGGGTAAAATGGCTGGGCGATACATAACCGGCATTGCCAAAAGAGGTTCCATCGGTAAGGTCACCTTTTTCAATAACCGTAATGTCATAGCCTTCTTTTTGCAAGTAATAAGCACAGCAGAGACCGATTATGCCTCCGCCTATAATAGTAACCTGTTTACTCATGTGTTTGTTTGGTTGTATCTTCTGATATATGAACAAGTAATTGGCAATTGCCTACAACACCTGAAACCCATATGCATACGGGTCATCATCAGGGTCTATTGAGATCGTATTATAGCCATAGATCTTCGCCCAACCTTCTATACTGGGGCGGATAGCCGGTTTACCAGCAACCGTTGTTTCTTCTTCAATCCGGCCCACAAACTGCGACCCAATAATGCTTTCATGCACAAAGGCATCGCCCTTTTTCAATTTTCCCTTGGCATACCATTGAGCCATCCGGGCTGATGTACCAGTTCCGCAGGGCGAGCGGTCGATGGCTTTATCGCCATAAAACACCGCATTGCGGGCGGTAGCGTTTTTATCCATCACGGCGCCTGTCCATAAAATATGCGAACAACCATTGATGGTCGGGTTCTCCGGATGTACAAACTGGTATTGCGCGTTTATTCGTTTGCGTAATTCCCGCGCCCAGGCGATCAGCTGATCGGCGCCATAATGTTCCAGTCCTTTGAAATTGGGCTGCACATCTACTATGGCATAAAAGTTCCCGCCATAAGCTACGTCAATGGTAAGCTCGCCCAGATCGGGCGATGTTACTGTTAACCCCTCTGCAGCCAGGTAGGCCGGCACATTGGTAAGCTTTACGCTTTTTACTTTTTTGCCTTCCTGTTTGTAATTGATCATTACCAGACCGGCCGGGGTTTCCAGGCGAACGGCGCCCG